>DATEDP010000106.1 GCA_035281585.1 bacterium | reverse complement strand
CCCAATCATCAAGATGGGCTTGGAATTCTCCAGCGACGAGCGAGAGGGAATCCTCGCCGGGCCTTATCATCCGCGGTTTCGGGAGCTTGTTGGCTTGCGGTAGATCTCGGTGCGTTGCTTAGGTGTCCTTGCCCGGTCGGGGTCCGGGTGGGGATACCTCTCTCAGAATATCTGCCCGGTCGGGCTAGTCGGGTTAAAAAATCCGCTTCGCCATAAAACTTGGTGGCTTCCTTCGTCAGCCCCCAAGTTTTTGGCTCCGACGGATTTTTTAACCCTCCTACGCCCTCCCTCCTGCAGAAATATTCTGGGAGAGGCATCCCCACCCCGACCCCGACCTACCGCTGTGCTGCCCGCATGGCTCCCGCCCGCCCCCGTCATCCTGAGCGAAGCGAAGGATCTGCGACTGGCCAAGAAGCTTGGAACTCCAGCGCTCCTTCGTATCCTCGGAATTCCCATTACTGGACCGAAGTGAATAAGGCTCTTCAAAGATCCTTGGTGGGCCGCAGATCCTTCGCTTCGCTCAGGATGACCTTGGATCAGCACAGCGGTAGGTCGGGGAGCCCGGGGACTCCTCCGAACGGCTTTTGGGCCGTCGATCACCTTAAAGCATCCAATAGATATCGACGGACCAAGCTTTCCCCAAAGGCTTTAGCGAGCCCGGACTTGCTCCGGGCTCGCGAATTATCCGGCTTGAGGGCCGGGGAAAAAAAGTGAGGAGGATGTCCCCGGGCTCCCCGACCGGGCAAGAACACCTGAGCAACGCGCCAAGGTCCGCGCAGCTTGCAATTGACTTCCCCGGACCCTTTCGCATAGGTAGACTCCAAATTGAGCGCCGCGGTGGTGGAATGGCAGACACGCATGTTTGAGGTGCATGTGGAGAAATCCGTGGGAGTTCGAGTCTCCCCCGCGGCACAGTTTGAAAGCCCTGTCGCTTAGACAGGGCTTTTTTTTTGTCTTCAGCCGACCGGCCCTTTTGGTTACCATATTGGTAGGACGAATCTGGTTTTATTAGGAGGAGGTCCTATGCAGATCGAGCTGACGGCCAAGGAAAGACAATACTTGGAGAGCATGTTGATGCATCATCTCCGGGAATTGAGCCGGGAAATCAGCCACACCGACAGCCGCGACTTTCGCGAAAACTTGAAAGAGGAAGCGGAAGTCCTGCGAGTCTTGCAGACGAAGCTCGAGCGGGAAATGGCGCTTGCCCATTAACGGTAATTGAGCGCCACCCAAAAGCTGTAGACGTTGCAGAGGGCGTGGAACAGAGCGCCGGCCGTGATGGCGCCGGTCCGTTCCCGAAACCAGCCGAAGAGCAGGCCTGGGAAAAAGATCGCGAAGTGCCACCATTGAAGCATGATCATGCTGTGGGACAGGGCGAAAAGGAAGGCCGTGATCGGCAAGGCCTTGCCCACCGCCACTCCCAGCAGGCGCCAATTTCGTCCCCAAACCCGGTTGAGCTGGGTCTGCATATAGCCCCGATAGAAAAACTCCTCCGGAATCCCCACCAGTAAAAAGTGATAGAGGAAGGCTTTGCCCAGGCCTCGATAGTTTCCCCCGACATAATGGCGGTGAAAGGCCCAGTCCTGGAAAAAGCGATTGCCGAGCTCGATGAGCGGGAAAACGATCGCCGAAACCAGGAGGACCCAACCCAGGGACTTGAGGAGCTGGCCGAAGGACTTTTCGAAGAAGTCGATCCGATTCCCCGGCTTCCGCAGGACCAAGACCGGGACGTAGATCAACAGGATGCCGGTGAAGAGCATCAGGTTTTGGCGGAAAAAAGGGATGCGCTGCAGCTCGAAGAGGCCGCGGGTAGCCAGCATCGTGAAAAACCAGACCCAAAGAGTTTGGCGGAGGAGGCGCCGGCTGTCGAACTCAGGCTGGGCTGGGCTCGGGGCGAGCGGCGGGGTCATGGGGCCGGAGCCTCGGGGACCGTCGGAGCGGCCAGCGGCTTGCGCTTCCAGAGGTAGACATAGATCGCCAGGCAGCCGGAAAAGAAAAGGAAGCTCATGATCTGGGCGGTCGAAATCGTGTTGTTGAAGTAGACGCCGCGGTCGCTGTCGCCGCGGAACAGCTCGATGACGGTGCGGATCACCGCATAGAGCATCAAGTAGCTGAGCACGACCTGGCCTTTGAACTTCTTGTGGCGGTCGATCCAGTAACAGATCAGAAACATGACGATCGCGGCGATCATGCTCCAGATCTGGGTCGGCCAGAGCGGAACGCCGGGAAATTTATAGCCGGCATCGCCTTGACGGTTGTTGAAGACGATGTAGAGGAGCCATTCGGCGTGGCGGTGGGGGCTGGGCTTGCCGTAGCAGCAGCCGGCCAGGAGGCAGCCGAGCCGGGTGAAGAAATCGACGATCGGAAAGGCGAAAAGCGCCAAGAAGTCGAGGTAGACCAGGGTATCGAGCTTTCGCCACTTGAGGTAGGTGATCGTGCCGATGCCGATCCCGATGAAGGCGCCGTAGCTGACGAAACCGCCGCGCCAGATCTGCCACATGTGAGTCGGGTGCTCCCAATAGTAATTCGAATAGCCCGGCGAGGCGTAGTAAGGCCCCTCGACGAAAATGTGGAAGACCCGCATTCCCACCACCGCTCCGATCGTCGCGATGATTCCTAAATCCAAGGCCACCACCTGGGATAAGCCGCGGCGCGGCGCGAGCTTATAGATGACGGTTGTGGCGAGAAGCGAGGCCACCATCAGCATGAAGGCGAAGCTGGGGACCGCGAAATCGGGGCTGTAATAAAGGAAGGGTCGCATGGCCTTATAATGGTTCCTTAACGCTTATCCTTCACTTTGGAGTCGAGGAAAAGCACTTTTACCGCCAGAAAGATCGCCCCGCAGGTGATGGCGCTGTCGGCGACGTTGAAGGCCGGCCAGGCCAGCAGGAAACGAAAATGGCGGCCGAAAAGCTCGAAATCGGCGACCCGGTGCTGCCAATGGAAATAAAGGAAGTCGATGACTTCGCCGTGGACGAAGCGGTCGATGACGTTGCCCAAGGCGCCGCCCATGATCAAGGCCAGGGGGATCTGGGTCGCCCGCTCCGAGGCCGGGCTCTTGGCGTAGAGCCAGAGCAGGGCGGCGATGGCCACCGCGGTGACGAGAAAAAAGAACCACTGATGGCCTTGGCCCACCAGCCCGTCGAGCATGCTGAAGGCCACCCCCGGATTCCGAAAATGAACCAGGTCGAAATAGCCCGGCCAGACCGGCTGGGTGCCTTGGTGGGGGATGTTTTGCAGAATCCAACCCTTGGTCGCCTGATCGAGGGCGACGACGAGCGGGGGGATAATGAGAAGGGGAAGGTATTTACGCATTCTCTCTTTCCCTCCCCTTTGTAAGGGGAGGGTTAGGGAGGGGTAGAACGTATCGCGATATGCAAAATTTTTGCATATCGCCAACGCTCTGCCTCCCCCTCACCCCCTCCTTACAAAGGAGGGGGAAACGATTATTCAGCCAGCACTTTCGCGCAGCGGTCGCAGAGCGCCGGGTGGGCGGCGTTCTTGCCGACCGTGATCGAACGAGTCCAGCAGCGGGCGCACTTTTCGCCCTCGGCCCTGGTGATCTGGATCTTGAGGCCGTCGAGATTTTCGGCGGTCCAGTTCGGCTTTTCGACTTCGAAGACCACCACGACCTGGGAAACGATGAAACACTGGGCCCAGAAATTGGCATAATCCTGAAGGAATTTTTTCAGCTCGCCCTCGGCGCTCATCCGGACCTGGGCCTCCAGCGGATGGCCGATCACTTTTTCCTGCCGGGCCTTCTCCAGGGCCTTGAGGACTTCTTCCCGAACCTGCTCGATTTTCTCGAAGCGCTCGAGCAGCGGCGCGTCGATCAGCGCGGGATCGGCCTTGGGAAAATCGGCCAAAAAGATCGACTCGGGCTTGCCGCGGTGGGCCGGGGTGTGGCCGTGGACCTCGTCGGCGGTGAAGGAGAGGATCGGCGCCATCAGCCGGGTGATCGCGAGCAGGATCTCGAACAGCGTGCTTTGAGCCGAGCGCCGGTCGCGGCCGGTCTTCTTGGCGGTGTAGAGCCGGTCCTTCAGGATGTCGAGATAGAAGGCGCTCAAGATCACGGTGCAAAATTGGTTCAGCGAGTGATAGATGAGGTGAAACTCGTAATCCTCATAGGCCTGCTCGACCCGCTGGATGAAGTTCTGCAGGGTCGCCGCCGCCCAACGGTCGATCTCCGGCCGTTCGGCCACCGGCACCATGTCCTTGTCGGGGTCGAAGTCGAAAAGGTTGCCCAAGAGAAAGCGGCAGGTGTTGCGGATCTTGCGGTAGGTTTCGACCAGCCGGTCGAGGATCTCGGTCGAAAAGCGGATATCGTTGCGGTAGTCTTCGGCCGCGACCCAAAGCCGCAGGATCTCGGCGCCGAGCTGGTTCAGGATCTTCTCGGGCGAGGTGTAGTTCTTGGCCGACTTGGAGTATTTCCGGCCCTCGCCGTCGACGACGAAGCCGTGGGTCAGCACCGTCTTGTAAGGCGCGGCGTTGCGGGTGCCGATCGCGGTCAGCAGCGAGGAGTGGAACCAGCCGCGGTGCTGGTCGGTCCCTTCCAAGTAAAGATCGGCCGGCATTTGCAGGGTCGGCCGCTTCTCGAGCACCGCCGCATAAGACACGCCCGAATCGAACCAAACGTCGAGGATGTCTTTCTCCTTCTCGAAGGTCTTGCCGCCGCATTGGGGGCAGGCCGTGCCCGGCGGCAGCAATTCTTCTTCCGAATACTTGAAGTAAGCGTCGGCGCCCTCCTGCTCGAAGCGGTCGGCGATCCGCTCGATGATGTCCTGCCGGAGCAGCGATTCCTTGCAGGCGCTGCAGCGGAATCCCATGATCGGCACGCCCCAGCTTCGTTGGCGGCTGATGCACCAGTCGGGCCGGTTCTCGACCATGCCGTAAATCCGATCCCGGCCCCAGGGCGGAATCCATTGAGCGCGGCGGATCGCGTCGAGGGCCCGGCCCCGCAGGTCCTGGCCCGAAAGCGAGATGAAATACTGAGGGGTCGAGCGGAAGATCACCGGATTCTTGCAGCGCCAGCAGTGGGGATAGCTGTGCTTGGTCTCCTCGGTTTTGACCAGGGCCTTCCGCTCCTTCAGGATTTCGATGATCAGCGGGTTGGCCTGGAAGACCGATTGACCGACCAACTCGGGCACGCCGACTTCCTCGGTGAACTTCCCCTGGTTGTCGACCGGATTGAGGACCGGCAATCCGTAGCGCTGGCCGACCTCGTAGTCCTCCTGGCCGTGGCCCGGCGCAATGTGGACGATGCCGGTGCCGGCGTCGAGCGTGACGTGGTCGCTCAAGATGACCTTGGAGGTCCGGGAAAGAAAGGGGTGCTGGACGAGCAGGCCCTCGAGCTTCTTGGCCGGGATCCGGTCGATCAGCTTGTCTTCCTGGAAATTGAGCTGCTTGCGCACCTGGTCGAGCAGGCCCTCGGCCAGGATCCAAACCTCGCCGCCGACTTGGACCGCCACATAGGTGTAGCTCTTGTGGAGGGCGATGGCCAGGTTGGCCGGCAGGGTCCAGGGCGTGGTGGTCCAGATGATGAAGTTGACCTTCGTGCCGGCCAGCTGGGGGCTGGCTTCCTTCAGGTCGCCGATGCTCTCGAACTTCACGAAGATCGAGGGCGAGATGTGCTCATCGTATTCGACCTCGGCTTCGGCCAAAGCGGTCTGATCTTTGATGCACCAATGGACCGGCTTCTTGCCTTTGTAGACCAAGCCCTTGCCGACCAAGCGGCCCAGCTCGCGGGCGATGGTCGCTTCGTAGCCGTAGTCCATCGTCAGGTAAGGCTGATCCCAGCGGGCCAGGATGCCGAGGCGGCGGAACTCCTCGCGTTGGATGTCGACGAATTTGGCGGCATAATCCCGGCAGGCTTGCCGGATTTGGACCACATTCATCCCCGATTTTTTAGGGCCCAGCTCCTTGTCGACTTGGTGCTCGATCGGCAGGCCGTGGCAGTCCCAGCCCGGCACGAACTCGCTCTGAAATCCGGCCAGGGTCTTGTATTTCACCAAGATGTCCTTGAGCGTCTTGTTGAGGATGTGGCCGAAATGAATGTTGCCGTTGGCGTAGGGCGGGCCGTCGTGCAGGGTGAATTTGGGCCGGCCGGCGTTTTTGGCGATCCCTTTCTCGTAGACCCCTTGCTCCTTCCACCTCTTGAGGAATTCGGGTTCGCGTTGGGCCAAGTTGGCCTTCATCGGGAAATCGGTCTGGGGCAGGTGCAGCGTCGCTTTGTAATCGGGGCCCGGATCTTTGGGGTCGGTCATAAGGAGACCCGTTAAATCACGGGGTTTTAGGTGTGTCAATTCTTCACCCCCCTTTGAAAAAGGGGGGATGGGGGGATTTAAAGGCCATTGGGTGGTGAAAGCGGTGTTTTTGGAATGAAGCCGCCGCTTCAAATCCCCCCTGGCCCCCCTTTTTCAAAGGGGGGAAAAAGCGGCGGGGCGGCGAGCGCCGCGCTCAGCAGGGCCATGAACTCTTCGCGGGGGATTTCCCGGGCGCCCATTCGCTGGAGCAGCGGGGTCAGCATCTGAATGTCCATCCAGCGGGCGCCCCGGGCTTGGAGAGTTTCGACGGCGTAGAGCAGAGTGGCCTTGGAGGCGCCCGAAGATAGGAAGAACATGCTTTCACCGGCGAACATGCCGCCGATCGCCACGCCGTAGAGTCCCCCGACCAAGTCGCCGTCCGAGTCGTAACATTCGAAGCTATGGGCGAAACCGGCTTGGTGGAAGCGAAGATAGGCCTCGACGATCCAAGGGGTGATCCAGGTGCCGATGCTTTTTCGAGTCAGGCTGGCGGCGCAATGGACGATGACCGACTCGAAGTTCCGGTCGATGTCGAAGTAGAACTCCTTGCCGCCCAATTCCCGCCGCATCCGTTTGGGCACCCGCAGATCGCTGAACTTCAGCACCGCCCGTTGCGGTGGCGCGAACCAGAGCAGGGGATAGTCCTCGGTCGGCCAGGGGAAGACCCCGTTTTCATAGGCCAGTTTCAGCGAAGACACTTCCAAGTCGCCTCCGATGGCGAGCAGCCCTTCGGGGCTTGCCGTTTCCAAGGGTGGGAAGCGCAGGATGGTCATGGTCTTATAGTGGGAAAATTACGGATCGACTTCAAGTATGGAATATTTTAGACCGAATGACGAGAAATCGGGGATTCGCTATGGCAAGGATCTTGATCAGCGGGGGAGCCGGCCAAGTCGGCAGCGAGCTTCAGGCCTGCTTGAGCCGGGAGCATGAAGTCCTGGCGCCGGCGCGCGAGGAATGGGACCTGAGGAAGGCCGCCATTCCCGCCAAGCTCCGCGAGTTCCGCCCCGACTGCCTGATCAACTGCGCGGCCTTCACCAAGGTCGATTTGGCCGAGAGCGAGCGCGAGACCGCCTGGCTGGTCAACGCGGTGGCGCCGGGCCGCTTGGCTGAGTTTTGCTACGAATTGGGCATTCCGATTTTCCATCTCTCGACTGACTACGTTTTCGACGGACGAAAACCTCCGCCCCATCCTTACTTGGAAAGCGACGAGCCGGCGCCGCTTTCGGCTTACGGTGAAAGCAAGTTGGAGGGCGAGCGCCAGGTCCATTTGAATGCCGGCGATTGGGTGGTGTTGCGCACGGCCTGGGTCTACGGGGCCGCCGGCCGAAATTTCTTCAAAGCCATCTTGGTCAAGGCCTTGCGCGGCGAGCCTTTGAAAGTGGTCAGCGACCAGTTCGGGGCGCCGACTTGGGCGGCGACCCTGGCGGCTCAGATCGTCGCCTTGATCGGCAGCGAGGCCCACGGAGTCTATCATGCCAGCGCCGAGGGATATACGACCTGGTATGAAGCGGCGGTGGAATTTCTCCGCTTGATGGAAGTCGAGGCCGAGGTCGCGCCTTGCTCGACCGCCGAGTTCCCGACCGCGGCGCTCCGTCCGGCCAATTCGATCTTGGAAAACCTCCGGCTCAAAACCGAGGGCTTGAACCGAATGCGCGACTGGCGCCTCGACTTGTCCGATTTCGTGCGCCGCCACCGAGCCGGCCTGATGAAGGAGGCCCGGGCGTGAAGAGCCTCCTCGTCACCGGCGGCGCCGGCTTCATCGGCTCCAACTTCATCCGCTACTTGCTCGCCGACAGCGGCTATCAGGGCCAAGTGCTCAATGTCGACAAGCTGACTTATGCCGGCAACCTCGACAATCTGCGGGGGATCGAGGCCGAGTTTCCCGGCCGCTACCGCTTCGCTCGGGCCGACATCGGCGACTCGACGGCGGTCGAAGCCTTGATTCGTGAGCACCAAATCGACGCCATCGCCCATTTCGCCGCCGAATCCCACGTCGACCGCTCCATCGTCCAGCCCGAGGATTTCCTTCAGACCAACGTCGTGGGGACTTTCCGGCTTTTGGAGCTGCTGCGGAAGCACCGCGACCGGATCGAGCTCTTTCACCACGTCAGCACCGACGAGGTCTTCGGAAGCCTCGGCCCCGAAGGACGCTTCACCGAGGAAACCGCCTATCATCCGAACAGCCCTTATTCGGCGTCGAAAGCCGCGTCGGATCATTTGGTCCGGGCCTACGCCCACACTTACGGTTTGCCGGTGACCTTGTCGAATTGCTCGAACAACTACGGGCCTTATCAATTCCCCGAAAAGCTGGTTCCGCTGATGATCGTCAACGCGCTGGACGGGAAGCCCTTGCCGATCTATGGCGACGGTCGCAACGTCCGCGACTGGCTCTTCGTGCGCGACCATGCCGCCGCGATATGGCTCATCATGACCCGAGGCCGCCGCGGCGAAACTTACAACGTCGGCGGCGGAGCCGAGCGCTCCAACCTCGAAGTGGTGGACACGATTGGCGCCGCGCTCGACCGGCTCAAGCCCGGCCCCAAGGAAGGCTATGCCGCCTGGAAAAAATTCGTCGCCGACCGGCCGGGTCACGACCGGCGCTATGCGATGGATTTTTCCAAGCTGGCCGGTGAATTGGGTTGGCGGCCGGAGGAGAGCTTCGAAAGCGGCATGGCCAAGACCGTCGACTGGTACCTGGCCAATTTGGACTGGGTGCGGCGGGTGCAAAGCGGCGAGTATCGCGAATGGATGCGGAGGCAATACGGACTATGAAGGGCATTATCTTGGCCGGCGGCTCAGCGACCCGGCTCTATCCCATCACCCGATCGGTCAGCAAGCAGCTGCTGCCGGTCTACGACAAGCCGATGATCTACTATCCGCTCTCGGCCTTGATGCTGGCCGGCATCCGGGACATCCTGATCATTTCAACCCCGCAGGATCTGCCCGCTTTCCGCCGGCTCTTTGAGGACGGAAGCCAGCTCGGCCTGAAATTCAGCTACGCCGAGCAGCCCCGGCCGGGCGGCATTGCCGAAGCTTTCATCATCGGCCGCGACTTCCTGGCCGGTGAGCCGGTTTGCCTGGTTTTGGGCGACAATATCTTCCATGGCCATGGCCTGCCCGAGATTTTGCAGCGGGCCAGCGCTTTGGGCGAGGGCGGCATGATCTTCGGTTATCCGGTCAACGATCCGGAACGTTACGGCGTCGTCGAGTTCGACGAGAAAGGGAAGGTGCTGAGCATCGAGGAGAAGCCGGCCCAGCCCAAGTCACGCTATGCGGTCCCGGGGATCTATTTTTACGACGGCCAAGTCTCCGAGATCGCCGGCAAGCTCAAGCCTTCCGGTCGCGGCGAGCTCGAGATCACCGACGTCAACTTGGAGTATTTGCAGCGGGGCCGGCTCAAGGTCCAGCTGCTGGGCCGGGGCTGCGCCTGGCTCGACACCGGAACCATCGATTCGCTCCAGCAGGCCGCCACCTTCATTCAAATTCTGCAAGAGCGCCAGGGCTTGCGGGTGAGCTGCATCGAGGAGATCGCCTATCGGCAGGGTTTCATCGATGCCGCCGGCTTGCGGAGCCTGGCTCAAGGCCTTTCGAAGAACGGCTACGGCCGCTATTTGCTGGAGATCTTGGAAGAGGACGGGATCCGAAATGGCGATTAAGTTCAACCCGACCGAGCTGTCCGAGGTGATCCTGATCGAGCCCGAAGTGTGGCCCGACGATCGCGGCCATTTCGCCGAGCTTTACCATCGCGAAAAATACCGGGCTGCCGGGATCGAGGCCGTGTTTCTCCAAGACAACTTCTCCTTCTCCTGCCGAGGCGCCCTTCGGGGTTTGCATTACCAGCTGAACAAGCCGCAGGCCAAGCTGGTGACCGCGCTGGCGGGCGAAATTTGGGACGTCGCGGTGGATCTCCGCCGGAGCTCGCCGACCTTCAAGCGATGGGTGGCCGCCAGGCTGAGCGGCGAGAACAAACGCCAGCTTTATATCCCGGCCGGCTTCGGCCACGGTTTTTGCGTTCTCTCCGAGACGGCTTCGGTGCTTTACAAATGCTCGGAGCTCTACAGTCCGGCCGATGACCGCTCCTTGCGATGGTCCGACCCGGAGCTGGCAATCGCTTGGCCGGTCCAGGAGCCGATGCTGTCGAAGAAGGACCTGGCCGCGCCGCTCTTGGCCGAGGCTGAATTATTTTGAGGATTGAGCCCGGCGCCGGGCCACCGACCGGCTTAAGGCCCGGAGCATCTCGGCATTGTTCACCAAGGCCAAGTTCGAAAAATTAGTCCGGTGGATCCGCTTCCGGACCAAGACCTCTTCGAGCACCGCCAGCCTTCCACCCTCATCTTGGGCCCGGGCGAACCAATCGACGTCGCCGGCCGACACATAAGACGAGTCGAAAGCCCCGACCCGATCGAAGAAGCTCTTTTTGGCCATCAAGGTGCTCATGATTCGGCCGACGTGGTTTCTTTCGAAGAGCTCGGGCTTGAAGCAGGCTGGAATTTCGGCGCCGGGCTCGCGGAAGAATTCGAAACGGGTGACGCAATACTCCAGGCCGGGATCGAATTCGAAGCGCCGGGCCTGCAGCTCCAGCTTGCGCGGGTGCCAGAGATCGTCATGTTCCAGAAAAGCGATGAGCGGACAGCGAGCCTCCCGAATTCCCTGATTGTTGGCGTCGGGGATGCCTCTGCCGGCTTGGCGAATCACCCGGACCGAAGGGAAGCCAGCCGCGATCTCGAGGCTGCGGTCGGTCGAGCCGCCGTCGATCAAGAGGATTTCCTGGGGGGCCAAAGTTTGGGCGGCCAAGCTTTCCAAGGCCTGGGCCAGATACGCCTCGCCATTGAGCTGGGAGAGGACGACGGCGATCGGCCCAGCGCTCATGAGAGCCTCTTTTGGATCGAAGGAGCCAGCTCGACCGGCCTCAGCGAGGCCGGAGCCTCGCCGCGGTTTCGGCGATTCAGGGACTCCTTGATGATTCGGAGGGTGAGCTGCTCCCGCTGCCGTGAATCGTGGGAGAGGTTGTTCGGATGCTGTCGGTAGTACAGCACCACTCGATCGCTGAGGTGAATCCGCAAGCCTTTTTCCTTGGCCCGGGTGCACCATTCGATGTCCTCGCCCCGCCGATAGCTTGGATTGAACCAGCCGACCCGATGGAAGGCCTCGGATCGGACCAAGGCGCTTCCGAAAGCGAAGCCGCCGAAGGGCTGGCCGAGCGAATCCAAGGAGCCGTCGGCTCGCCGGAGGGCCGGGCCGGTTCTTTGGAGCTGGCCGAAAGCCATGTCGTAGTCCTCAAGGAAAGGCAGCAAGGCCTCGAGATGATCGCCCGGCCAGGCATCGTCGGCATCGAGGAAGGCATAGATCGAGCCGCCGGCCGCCGCGATCCCGGCATTGCGGGCAACCGCAACCCCGGAGTTCGACTGCTGCAAGCAGCGAAGGCCGGAAAAGGATTTCGCCAGCTCGAAGCTCCGATCGGTGGAGCCGTCGTCGATGACCAGGATCTCGAGGTTGGGATAGGGTTGGGCCAGCACGCTTTCGATCGCCTCGGCCAGAAAAGCCTCGCCGTTGTAGACCGGGATGATGACGCTGATCCGAGGCCTCATCCGGCCGCCCTTGCGAGGTTCTTTCGGGCCCGGGGAATGAAGCGTTTCAGCAGGAAAACCGGCACCTGCCATGCATGGTCCAGGCCGCAATAGTTTTGGAGGTAGCGGAGGAACCCGTAAGGCTTGAAGCGATGCTTCTTGCTGTGCTGGGTCCGGTGGTAGCGGTGCCAAAGCGTTGGGAATTCGTCGAGCCATCTTCGCGAGCTGGTTTCAGCCAGGAATTCCCGCCTTTGCCATGGAGTCTCCGGTAAAGTTCGCAAGTCTTTCAGGCAGCTCGCGGGAATCGGCACCCCAAAGCGCTCGCTGAGGTATAGAAAGGTTTGCCGGATCGGCACCACCAGCGAAAGCCGCCGGCCCAGCTCGACGATGCGTTGCCAGTCGATGTCGTCGGAATAGGCCCGGGTCAATCCGACGGCGTCGGCGACCCAGCGGATCGGGGCCACGACGTTCCAGCGGGCGCCGTGGATGCAGGCATGAAAGAGCTGGTCGGTCGGGCATAGCGCGTGGGTCGGAATCCCCTCGATCTCCAGCGGCCGGGCCTTTTCCCAGAAGACGGTGTCGTCGTCGGCGTCGCAGCATTGGTTGAGGACGTGCCAGTGGAGATCCATGCTGTCGCCCTCGGGATTGACGAAGCCGGTGGAGTGGGCGGCCGGCGTGAAGACCTTCTCGGTCACGAAAGCTTGGCGCCAGCCGGCCTGGTGCAGGAGCTCGATGGCCCGAGGCGCGTCGGCGAGCGGAACCAGCAAATCGAAGTCGTCCATGTAGCGGACGCCCAAGTTTCGATAGACGGTGAAGGCCAGGCTGGCCCCCTTGAGCAAAGCCGTGGGGATTCCCTGCCGGTGGAAGATGTCGAGGACCTTGGCGACCCGGTGGATGACGCGATGATTCCGCGCCCAGCTGTAGCGATAAACTCCCTTGAGCCGATCCATCAGCGGGTCCTTCACGCCCAAGCTCAGGAGGTTGCGGTAAAGCAGCGGGACCAAGCGGAAGCCGGCGTAATCGATGTCGTCGATGTCGACCCGGGACTTCCATTGTTGCCAGGCGTCGATGGCTTCGGATCCCTCGAGGACGGCGGCCTTGAGCAGCAGCTCGTGGTCGGAATCGGGGAAACAGGTGGTTGGAAAGCCAATGGCGGTCGACATAGCGGTCAGCCTTGTACGGTTTTTCGCCGCCGGTCAAGAGCGGCTTTCACCACTTTAAGATAATCTTGGCGCCGGTGCTTTTCGCGACGGCCGAAATTGTCCCGGTGGATGCGCCGGAAGAGGAGGGTCTCGGGGAGGACCCGCGATTTCAGGCCCCTGGCTTGAGCCCGGTCGAACCATTCGATGAATTCGCCGGCCCGAAATTCGGGGCTGAAAAGCCCGACCTCAAGCAGGGTCGAGCGGCGGATCAGGAGGGTTCCCGGCACATAGCCGGCCATAAGCTCCTCGGGACATTGCAGCTTCGAGCGCTCCCCTTCGTCGAGCTCGGGGCTGAAAAAATGGCGGACTTGGCCGAAGACCATGTCGATCCCCGAGTCCTCGGCGAGAGCCCGGGCTTGGATTTCCAATTTCCCGAGCGGCCAATAGTCGTCGGCATCGAGGAAGGCCAAAAGATCGCCGGTGGCGGCCTCGATCCCGCGATTGCGGGCCGCCGCCGCGCCGAGGTTCGCCTGCTGAAGCAGCTCGACGCCGGGTCGGCGGGCCAAATTCGCGCTCCGGTCCTGGGATCCGTCGTCGATCACCACGACTTGGCTGGGCCGACGGCTTTGGCCGAGGACGCTGTCCAACGCCTCGGCCAAATAAGGCTCGCCGTTGTAAACCGGGACGATCACGCTGATCGAGGCTTCAACCACCGGCACTCCGTTTCCGCTTGATCCGTTCGAGCATGACTCGGTGCATCTCGCTTTGCATGGAGGAGTAGTGATTGGATTCGTTTTCGCGATGGCTTCGCTTGAGGAGCAGGACCTCGGGCAGGAATACCCGGGGGCTCAGGTCTTGGGCCCGGAAAAACCAATCGCCGTCGCTGGTGAAGCGGTAGGCCGGATTGAAGAAGCCGACCTTCCTGAAAAATTCGCGATCGATCAGGATGGTTCCGGGGCAGAAGCCGGGATGGGGCCGGTCGACGAGCTCCTGACGGATCCACACCGGTGGCGGGCTGCCGGGCTCGAGGAAGAGGCGTTGATGGGCGAAGACATAGCCCAGCTCCCGGTGGCTCCTTAAATAGTCGACTTGGATCTCGAGCTTGTCGGGCGTCCATTTGTCGTCCTGATCGAGAAAGGCCAAGTATTCGCCTTGGGCCTCGGTGACGCCGCGGTTGCGGGCCACGGCCACACCCCCGCGTTCCTGCCGGAAGCAACGGACTCCGCCATAGCTCTGGGCGATCTCGTAGCCTCGGTCCGAGGAGCCGTCATCGACGACGATGATTTCGATCGGCCGGTAGTTTTGGGCCGAGATGCTGGCCAAGGCCTCGCCCAAATAAGCTTCGCCGTTGAACAGGGGCACGATCGCGCTGACCAAGGGCCGAGGATTCACGACCGGGCCTCCTTCGGGGTCTCGCATTCGCCGAGCATTTGGCAAAGCCGGTCGCGGGCCGCCGCCGGCGAATAATTCCGCTCGACCCAATCCTGGCCGGCGGCCGAGAGGCTTTTCCAAAGGGATTCGTCGCGAGCCAGCTTTTCGACTTGGAGGGCGAATGCCTCGGGGCCGGCGGCCGACAAAATGTTTTCTCCGGGCCGCAGCTCCATTCCCTCGATCGCGGTGGAGGTGGCGACCACCGGCACGCCGTAGCCCATGCTGGCCAGAATCTTGCCCTTCACCCCGGCCCCGAAGCGCAGCGGCGCCACCGACAGCCGGGAGCCGGCCATGGCCTCGCCCAGGTCGGGGACGAAGCCCCGGATCAGAATCCTTTCGGAGCCCCGAGCCAAAAGCTCGGGCGGCGGATTGCTGCCCACCACCTGAAGCCGGGCCGCGGGGAGACGGGGGACGATGAGGGGGAAAATCTCGTCCAAAAAATAAAAGACCGCGTCGAGATTGGGCGGATGGTGAAAGGCCCCTAGGAACAGGATGTCTTTCCCCGGCCGGGCATCGCCGGCTCGGCGATGGACTTCATGGACGTTGGAGAGCAGGAAGATGCGGGCGCCGGGACATTCCCGGGCGAGGAATTCCCGTTCCTCCTCGGTCACCGCCAGCGTGAGATCGGCGTGGCTAGCGCAGAGCAGCTCGCTCTTCTTCATCGCCAAGGCCTGGCGGAGGTGGAACAGGCTGCCGGAAAGCTTGGCTTCCCGAAACAGCCGCCGGTGGTGAAGGTCGACGGTGTCGTAGATTAGAGCGGCCTGGGGCGCCAGGCGGCGCACCGATTGGAAGCAGTATTGAGCCGCGTAGGCTCCGCTCAAGATCACCGCGTCGTACTCTCCGCCGGCCCGCTCCAGATGGCCGCGCAGGGGCTCGGGCTCGGGGCCGCCGGGGACCTCGATGCCTTGGCTTCGGAGATAGGCGACGGCTTCCTCGAGGCTCCCGTCTTGGTGCGGGAAGTGGTCGGTCCTCGGCAGAAAGGTCGCTTGGTGGCCGAGCTCGCCCAGGCCGCGCAGCAGGCTGAAGAGCCGCAGCGCGCCGCCTTCGTGGAGCGGCGTGAGGACGTAGTCGGTCACGGCGAGAATCTTCTTGGCGCGACGAATGCTCATCATAATGAACTTAGAGCTTGGCGAGCAGCTCTTGAATCACTTCCGGGATCTTCGCCGTTTCCCGGCCCAAATGAAACCGGAATGCCGGAAGCCGCTTGGCCATGCCGGCCAGCCGCGGAAAAATTTCGTTCCCCGATCCGGGGAGCTGAACCAAGGTGCTCGGAGCCAGGGCTTGCAAGGCTTGGATCGGCGAGATCGGCTCGAAATGGCCGCCGCCCTTTTCCTGGGAGACCCCGGGAATGACCAGGGCCTTGAGCGAAAGCGAGGGCGTGAGGCGGTCGGCAAAGCGGGGCCAAAGCCGAAGCAAGGCCTTCTCGTCGGGATCGCGGCCGGGGTTGAAGATCGAGGATTTCAGCTCGGGCATCCAATCCAAGGAATCGGCGTTCAGCTTGGCGGTCGCATAGAGACTGTGGGCCCGCGGCGCCTCGGTGTCGAGCAAGACGTAGTCGTCGCCGGCGAAGAGCAGCGGAGAGAAGAGGGCGCTGGCGGCGGTCGTCGACTTGCCGAGCCCGCCTTTGCCCGTGATCAATAGCCCGCCTTCGGCATCGCCGATGGCGGCTCCGTGGGCCAATTGGCGGTTCCGCTGCAAGGCCCAGGCTTGGAAAAGGTAGCGCAGCGGAGCGCCCGATTCGTAATAGGGCAGGGCCTCGGCCCGGCGGACCCAAAATATGCCGCGCCGGCGGCGGCGATGCCACAGGTTCAGCGCGTCGGGGCCGTGCTGGTAGGCGGTCCAGACCTCCTCGTCGCTGAATTCCGGAATCTCGCCCTTGCCTCGGTAGTATTCGAAGCGCCAGGGCGGCGGCAGCATCTTCACCCCGCTGCCGGCGGAGTCCCAGGCCAAGAAGGTGAAATCCGCTTCGGCCGGGGCATCGATTTGAAGGTGAGTGAGGGCCGGCAGAATTTTATCGGCCAAGGCCTCGCCGGCGATTCGGAAGCGGAGGCCGTCGCCGCCGACTCGAAAAGACTTTTCAACCTCTCCGACCCGCGAAGCGGCGAGCTCGAATCGAGCTTCGACTTGTTCGAAATAAGCGGCGGGATCGACGTTCATGCCTCAAGAAGCGTTTTGCTTGGTCATCGGCCATCCGGCCTCGTCCACGTCATGAATCGGATCGAGGAGCAGCAAGTCCTGCATGTCTTCGTATTTGAGCAGGGTCGGTTTTTCATAGGGCCGGGAATCGCTCCGGCTTGGGCTCTCGGCGCCGGCGCCGGGACCGTGTCCTTCGCGGCCGACGATCAGATTTTCCTGGAGGAGCCGGGAGAAAAATTCTTCGACGTCGGATTGGGCGTCTTTGATTTTCAAGTTGTAGAGCCGGCAAAGATTTTCAACGATCGCGGCTCGCGAGGCCTTGCCGGCCAATCCCTGCCATAAGGTTCCGCCGGAAGCATTCAAGCTGAAATAGTTGCCGGATTCGAGATTGATGATGATCGTTTCGCCGTCGATGGTTTCGCTGATGACCTTCGGCGCGTTGACTTGATATTCTTTTTCCAACCGGAACCCTCCCATCCAATTGCGCCCAAAGGCTTATTACAGAAAGGGTTTTATTGTCAAAGTCCCTC
This sequence comes from bacterium, assembly GCA_035281585.1. Taxonomy (NCBI): domain Bacteria; species bacterium. The sequence goes on along the minus strand of DATEDP010000106.1, from coordinate 14,424 downwards.
TGGGGTCGCGGCCAAATTCGTTGCAATGCCGCCGAAATATGAATAACACCTCGGGATGCTGGGGTTTTTTGGCAAGGCCGAAAACCTGTTTTTGCTGATCGGCCTGATTTTCGGCCTGGCCTTCAGCGTCACGATTCCGCCCTTCCAAGTGATGGATGAAGAAGCTCATTTCTATCGAGCCTACCAGCTCGGGCAGGGACAACTCTGGCCGGAGCGAAGCGGAAATTCCCTGGGCGGCGAGCTGCCCAAGAGCTTGCCGTTCCTGCGCCAACCCTTCGAGCGGCTGGGCTTCCATGCCGAGCGCAAAACCAGCCTCCAAGAGTTGAGATGGGCCTGGACGGTTCCGTTGGACCGGAAGGATCGGGCCTTCGTCGCCTTCCCGACGACCGCCCGCTACCCGCCATTGCCCTATCTGGGCGGAGCGGTGGCGGCGGCGCTCGGCGAACTCGGGGAAATGCGGCCGATGGCCATTCTCCACTTGGGCCGGCTGCTCCATCTCCTCCTTTGGATCGCGGTGATCTATGCGGCTTTGCGTCTCACCCCGGTGTATCGCTGGCTCTTTTTCGCCTTAGCGCTCCTGCCCTCCTCGGTTTATTTGGCCTCCGGAGTGTCGGCCGATGGGCTCAGCAACGGGCTTTGCTTTTTATTCAGCGCTTGTCTTTTTCGTTGGGCCTTCGGCCTCGAAGATCGGATCGGCCGGCGGCAATGGCTGATCTTCACGGCCTTGGCTTTGCTGCTGGCCGCCGCCAAGCCGGCCTATGTCCTGCTGGTCTTGGCCTTTCTCATGATCGCCCCGCGAAAATACGCGAACCGGGAATGGCCTTGGCTCTTCGCTCTCTCGGCGATCTCAGCCATCGGCTGCCAGTTGCTTTGGCTGGGGATCGAGGGCCGGATGGCGGTGACCCTGCGGGGCGAAGCCACCATGTCTTATGCGATCCAGAAACAGTTCGTGCTGGAGCATCCCCTCGTCTTCTTGCGTTTGGTGATCGACTCCTTCCTCGATTACGGCTCGGGGGTCCTCGGCGGCTTCGTCGGACGCTTCGGTTGGACCGAGTACGGCGTTCCGAGCTGGATGCTGGTGGCGATCCCGCTGGGCCTCATTGCCATCGCCCTGGGCGACGGCGATGAGGTGGAAATCGGAGCCGGCCCGAAGATCGTGGCCGCCTTGATCACGGCCGGGCTCTTCCTCGTCCTCTGCCTTTCGCAATTCCTCACTTGGACGCCGGTCGGAATTCCGATCATCCAGGGCTTGCAGGGGCGCTACTTTCTGGCGCTGGCGCCGCTCGGCTTCCTGGTCTTTCACAATCGCCGCTGGGCTTGGTCGGAATCGGCCGAGCGGCGGATGCCCTGGGCGATGCTGGTCTTCAGCGGCGTTCCGCTGGCGCTTTCGATTTTCAGGACCGTGACTCGCTACTATTTCTGAGCAGGACCAAGAAAACCATGCTGGGCCAAGCCTGCAGCAAAAGGCGGTTGAGCGATTGGTCCAAATGCCAGCGAAGATCGAAGGGGCTGAGGAGATAGGCTCCGAAGTACCCACCGATCAGCAGCGCCAAGGCCAGGGCCGAGCATCGCCAAGATCGATCGCCGGTCCGGCGCCGCCAAAAAACGAAGGCGAAAAGCGCGAGCAGGATGATCGGACCCAGGATGAAGTGGTCCGGATGCCACCAAATTTCCCGATAAAAACTTTTCGCGATGATCCAGTGGCGCTGCGGGTCGAGGATCTTTTGGAATAAAGTCAGGCCGGGAAGGGCGGCGGCGCCCGGCATCGGCGGCGGCCGGTCGGGCAGGCTCCAGCGGAAATAGGAATACATCGCCACCCAAGGCAGGAGGCCCAGACCGAAGGGCAGGCCCTCGCGCCAAAGCGCCCGAAATCGCCTTTCGACCAAAGTCGTGAGGAGCTTGGCTCCGACCAAGGCCAAGACGAAGATCACTCCCTCAACCTTGGTCCAGGCCGCCATCCCGGCGCTGATCCCGGCCAAGAGCATCCAAGCTCGATTTTTTTTCGGGTCGCGGTCGTAGAGAGCGGCCAAGACGAAAGTGGCCAGGAAGTAAAAGCCGATCGGCACGTCGGCGCAGAGCGAGGCGGCGTGAATCGCGAAGAAGGGCTGGCCGAGAAGAAGGGCCGCGCCGAGCCAGCCTTGGCTCTTCCCATCCAAGATCCGCAAGGAGCCGCCCAGCACCGCGAGCGTGGCGACGGCATAGGCGGCCGCGATCCATTGAGTGGCTTGGATCGATTCCCGAGCCAGGGTGTTCCAGGCTTGGACGACGATGGAGGGGAGCAATAAGGGGTAGGTCCCGTGAGTCGTGCGCCAGGAAAAGGCTTGGCGCCATTCCTCGCCGGCGCGGAAGAGAAATCGCGCCCGCATGTTCCAGAAAATCCAAGCATCGTATTGGCCGTGAGGCAGGCGCCGGGCTTCGAGCAAAAAAAGCGCCACCGCGATGGCCAACAAAGCCAAGGCAATGAGCATCAAGGCCCGGTTCGGGCTAGGGCCGGCGGCTGTGAGCCAGGCCTGGGCCCGACATTTCCGGCGCAAGAGCAAGACGGCGAGAATCGAGATGCCAAATAGCGCGACCGCGAAACCCGCAGCCCGCGGTCCCCAAGCCAGCATCCAGGGGAAAAAGGCCGAGCCCAGCAGCCCCAGGCCCAGCCCGTAGCTCAGGCCGCCGAAGAGGAGCCCGGCGCCGGCGTCGCGGGGCCGCGCCAGCAGCCCGAGCCAGAGAGCTCCGAGCAAGAGGGGCAGGATCCAGCTGACGAGGAGGATCGAGCTCAAGGCCGCCCCCGGCGATAAAGATCCAGATCCTCGCCCAGCTTTCGCGAAAGCGAATAGCCGCGCAGGGTCGGCTCGCCGCGAATCGGGGCAGGCCCGTTCCAGACCAGCCATTCTTGGTCGAGGCGGTCGGTGATCAGGGTGGGAGCCAAGGTATATTGCATTAAGCGGAAGCCGGCGTGGTCGCCGACGTGGAAGGCGTCGGGATCGCCGGCATAGCTCAGCACCGCCGGCAAATTCGGATCGGCCCGAAGCCGGGCGTAGCGGCGCTCGGACTCGCCGACCCAGTCGGGTTCGGAGCGGCGTTCCCAGGTCCGGCCCAGCGCCATGAGCCCATTGGCGATCCCCAGGGCCAGGATGAGGTAGAGCAAGATCGATCGAGTCTTTGCCATGGTTTCTCGAATCAAGGTTTCATCCAATAACAGCGCTTATTTCTATTGCCAAGGCTCTCGTTTGCTCCTAGCTCTTGGAGGATGCGCTTGCTTTTTCTGTCGCAGAGCTGCCCCTATCGCGAGGGCGGGATGGAAACCCGCTCCCGGGAAATCGCGGTTCGGATCGCGGGTCAGGGGCACCAGGTGACTTACCTTTGCGCCAAGACTCGGGTCGACGAAAAATCCGAAGAGCGCCGCGACGGGCTCCGGATCCTCCGCAAGAAAATCCTGCCCGACTTTCTGCTCAAGCACTTTCCCTTTCCCAGCTACTTCACTTTGGCGATGGCCAATTGGCTGATGGGCTTTTACCTGTGGCGATTTTTGCGCCGCGAAAGCTTCGATGCCATCCGGGAGGAGGTGGCTCCGGTCCCGGTTTCGGGAATTTTTGCCTTCACTCGACTGAAGACCCGCCGGGTGGCGGTCATTCACGGCTTGCCGGTGAGCCGCCGGCTTTGGATTCAGCTTTATGGAAGGCTATTCGGCCTCTACGGCTATGCGATGGAGCGGGCTCTGCGCCGCGGCCGCCTGGCCTATGACGGAATCGTCGCTCCGGCGAATTGGTACGCCGAAAGCCTGCGGGCCGAGGATTCCTTGCGAACGCCGGTCTTCTCGGTTCCCAACGGCGTCGATTTGAAGGATTTCAAGCCCGCGCCGGCCCCGAAACCCAAGGACCTTTTGCTGCGGTTGCTTTGCGTCGGCCGCTTGGCGCCCAACAAAGGCCATCGCTACCTGCTCGAAGGCTTGGCCCGGGCTCAAAAGAGCGTTCCGGGCTTGCGACTGACGATCTTGGGCCAGGGAAACCTGGAGCCGGCGCTCCGGCGCCAAGCCCGGCATTTGGGGATCGAGCGCTCGGTCGATTTCGCGGGCTACATTCCGGAGTCCGATCTGCCGGCCTTTTATCGGAGCTTCGACCTTTTGGTCATGCCCTCGCTGCTGGAAGGCTTCAACATCGTCTTGCTGGAGGCGATGGCGGTGGGGCTTCCGGTCCTGGTTTCGGACATTCCGGGATTTCGCGACGTGGCCGACGAGGCAACGGCGACCTTTTTCGCTCCGGCCGACCCCTCGGATCTGGCCCGGAAGCTGATTCCGTTGGCCGGCGATCCCGAAGGGGCCGAGGCGATGGCCCTTCGCGGTCTGAGCCGGATTCAAGGTCTGAGTTGGGATGAGATTGCTTCGCTCGAGCTGAGCTTTTTGTCGGACGAGCCTTCGGCCCGGCAGAGCCCGGCGGCGATGCGGGCATAATCCCGAATTCGCTCGTCGCGATCGAATTCAGCGGCTTTTTTCCGCAGCAAAGCCGGATCGATCGGCGATTCCAAGGCTCGCAGCACCGTTTCGGCCAGCTGTTTCGGCGAGCCCATCGGCGCCAAGTATCCGATCCGACCGCCTTCCAAAACTTCCCAAGGCCCATGCGGACAATCGGTGCTGACCACGGTGGTCCCGCAGGCAACGGTCTCGGCGATCACGTTGCAGAGGCCTTCGGTCACCGAGGACAGAACCATGACGTCGGCCCGCGCCATCCAGGCATAGGGATTGTCGACGAAGCCGGGCATCCGCACTTGGCCCTCGGCGCCGAGCTCGCGAATCCGTGCCTCCAGCGGCCCCCGCAGGCTGCCTTCCCCTAGGATGAGGAGCCGGCAGGGTCGAACCCGGCGAATTTCCACGAAGGCGTTCAGTAAGCTGAAGAAATCTTTCTGCGGCTCGAGTCGCCCGACGGCCAGCAGCAGGGGCGAGGATCGATCCCGATACCAAGGGTCGTCCAAGGCTTCGGCGGCGCGGCGCGCCACTTCCGGCCCAATGAGCGGGTTGTAGATGACTCGAATCCGGCTTTTCTCGATTCCGAAAGCTTGATGGAGGTCCTTGCCTACCCCGTGGGACACCGCCACCAAGCCGTCGGCCCCGGGATACAAATGACGCACGGTCCATCGATAAGCCAAGGCATAGTACCAAGGGCTGATCTTGAGCACTTCCGAGGGAGTGTTTTGCTCGCTGACGCAGAAGCGAGTGGCCGGCCGCCGCCATTTCTTCGCGAGCAGCGCGACCAAATTTTCCCGGGGCAGGAAGGAGAATAAGACGTCGGGCCGCTCGCGACGCAGGTAGCCGAGCAGCTTGAAAAAGCTCCCCACCGGGGTTCGGGTATTGAAAGCGTGAACCGAAAGGCCGGCCGGGACTTGGTTGAGGTAGTGGCCTTCCTTGCGGGCCAGGAGCAAATCGGCGGCCCAGCCCTCCCGGCGAAATCCCTCCGCCAGGTTGAGCGCCACTCTTTCGGCCCCTCCGCCGTGAAGATTGTTCAAGAGGAAAGCCGCCTTCAGCGGCTTGGATCCTTCAGCCATGGGCTCGAGCTTCCTTTCCTTGGGGGCCAACCATTTTTGCCAGCTCCAAAGCCGAGATATTTTCCCAACGGTAGGCATGGGCCTTGGATTGGGCCAGCCCCGTCATTTTCGTCAGCTCCGGCCGATGCTCCAAGGCCCAGCTCAGCTTGGCCGCCAAATCCTCGGAGTCGGCTTTGGTGAAGAAGAGGGCTGACCTCTCGTCCAAGACTGAGCGGAAGGCCGAGATGTCGCTGACCAAGACCGGCAGCTTGCCGGCCATGGCCTCGAGGAGCGCCAGCGGCAGCCCTTCGAAGAGCGAAGGCATGACGAAGAGGTCATGGCCGCGGTAAACCTCGGGCATCGCCTCGGACGGGCGCGAGGCTTCGAAAGAGACCCGGTCGGCGATCCCGAGCTCCCGGCCGAGCTCGATCAGAGCCTCGCGGAGCGGACCTCCGCCGTAGATCGAGAGGCGGAGCTCCGGATGCTTGCCGGCGATTCGAGCCAAGGCTTCCAATAGAAAGCGGTGGCCCTTGATCTCGACCAGGCGGCCCACCGCCAAGATCCGGGCGCCGCTGCGGTTTTCCGAACGGTCGTCAAAGAAAGCTCCTCCGACTCCGTTGGGAATGAACTCGACTCGGTTGGCGATGGCGGCATGTTTTTGCAGCTCCTCGGCGAACCATTTCCCATCGCAGACGATGGCGTCGTAGCGCAGCCACCCGCCGCGCAAGAGCCGGTTCATCAGGTAACCGACGGTCCCAAAGGCCCGGCCGTAATAGTCGAACCAGAGCCCGAGGTTCGGGGCCAAATTGTGGACGATCGCCGAGCGCTGAATCCCCGGGAAGCGGATCAAGGCCAGGAGACCCGAAGGCGGCACCGGCGAGATGTCCTCGCGCAAGGCATCGAAGCGCTCCTTGCGCAGCAGCCGGAGGAGATGAAAGGCCAGGAAGAGATTGGCCGCCGCCAAAGGGAGGTAGGAGGGGTAGGGGTATTTTCGCAGCAGAAAATCGGGCAGGACTTTCTTCTGCAGGATCCGCACCCCCTCCCAGGACAGCTCGGCAGGGTCGCCGGGACTGGTCTTGGCGCAGAGCACGGTCACTTGGTGGCCAAGGGCCGCCAAATGCCGGGCGACCTCCCGATTCCGGGTTTCGGCGCCCCCCTCCTTGAGGGGAGAACTCTGGCAAAGAAAAAGCAGTTTCATATCGTGGCCAAATGTTTTAGCCCCTTAACCGGAAATGCCAAAGCTCTCCATCATCGTCCCGGTCTTCAACGAAGGACCCCGGCTGGAGGAGGTGATCCGCCGGTTGATGAAGTCTTCCTGCCCTATCGACCGGGAGTGGATCTTCATCGACGACGGCTCGAGCGATTCGAGCCTGCAGGTCCTGAACCGGCTTGGCCAGGAGTATGGCTTCACCGTTTTGGAGCAGCCGACCAACCAAGGCAAGGGAGCCTGCCTGATTCGAGGCATCGCCTTAGCCACCGGCGACTTCATCATCTTTCAGGACGCCGATTTCGAGTACGACCCTGGGGAAATTCCCTTGCTCCTCGATCCACTGCTGCGCGGAGCGGCCGACGTGGTTTACGGCAGCCGGTTCAAGAAGTCCTCGTTTCAGGTGCATCGGACCTATCACTATTTCGTTAACCGCTGCCTGACCTTGCTGAGCAATTTTGCTTCCGGAATGTATTTATCCGATATGGAAACGTGCTACAAGGTCTTCCGAGCCGACATCTTGAAGAATATGAAGCTGCGTTCGCAAAGATTCGGCATCGAGGTCGAAACGACGGCTTATTTGGCCAAAATTCGGGTCCGGGTCCTCGAGGTGCCCATTTCGTATTTTCCCCGGTCCCGGCTCCAGGGTAAAAAGATCGGCTGGAAGGACGGCTTCGCGGCTCTCTTTCATCTGGTGCGATTCAACTGGCTGACCTCGCCCCAACAGGCGTTTTTGGAGATTCCGAAGGACCATGGCTTTCAACAGCCTCTTCTTAAGGAGCCTTGATGAAGATTGGCGTGATCGGCACTGGCTACATCGGTCTCACGACCGGCGCCTCCCTGGCCTACCTGGGCAATGAGGTGGTCTGTCAGGACCTCGACGAGGCCAAGGTTCGCCGTTTGCAAGAAGGTCAGCTGCCGATTTTCGAGCCCCATTTGGCGGAATTGGTGGCTGCGGCTTCTCCCCGGCTCCGTTTCACGACCCGTTCGGCCGAGGCCGTGGCCGACTCCGATTTCGTCTTCATCGCGGTGGGAACGCCGAGCCTGGAAGACGGCAGCCCCGATCTGGGCCCGCTGCGCGAAGCCGCGACCCAGATCGGCCATCATCTGGGCTCCAAGCCCACCGTCGTGGTGAACAAGTCCACCGTGCCGATCGGCAGCGGGAATTGGGTGGCGTCGATGATTCGCGAGGCCATCCGCGAGCATCGGCCCGACATTCCGGAGCCCCGTTTCACCGTCGTTTCCAATCCCGAATTTTTGCGGGAGGGATCGGCGATCCATGACACCTTCTTCCCGGACCGGATCGTGATCGGCGGCGAAAGCGCCGAATCGATGGAAGCCCTGCGCGACCTTTACCGGCCGATCCTGGCCCAAGACTTCCGGGTGCCGCCGGGACTGCCGGCGCCCGAAGGGAAGCGCGCGACCGCCTTGGTCAGGACCGACTTGGCCTCGGCCGAGCTGATCAAGTATTCGGCCAATGCCTTTCTGGCCCTGAAGATCAGCTTCATCAACGAGATGGCCTTGCTTGCCGAAAAGGTCGGGGCCGACGTGCGGGACGTCGCCAAGGCCACCGGCCTGGACCGGCGGATCGGAGCCGAGTTTCTGCGGGCCGGGATCGGCTGGGGCGGCTCCTGCTTCGGCAAGGACACCGCCGCTCTCATGTCGACGGCCCGCGAATACGGCTTGGCCCTCAAGACCGTCCAAGCCGCCCGCGAAGCCAATGAGCGCCAGCGCGAGCTGGCGGTCGAAAAATTGGCGGCCGAGCTCAAGATTTTGAAGGGCCGCAACGTCGCCTTGCTGGGCTTGGCTTTCAAGCCCCACACCGACGACATTCGCGACGCGCCGGCGCTGGAGATCGTTCGGCGGCTGGTCGAGCGGGGCGCGGCGGTCCGGGTCCACGATCCGGTGGCCCGCTCCGATTTCCCCGGCCGTTTCGGCGGCGGCCAGGCCCGGTTCTGCGCCGAGGTCGAAGAGGCGGTGCGCGACGGCGACGCGGCGATCCTGGTCACCGAGTGGCCGGAATACCGGAGCCTGGATTGGCCGAAGCTGGCCGGCCTGATGAAAAGGCCGCTGATCCTCGACGGCCGAAACTTTCTGGACGGCGCGGCCTTGGAAAAAGCCGGCTTCCGTTACCTGGGGATCGGCCGATGAGAATCCTCATCACCGGTGCCGCCGGTTTCCTGGGCAGCCACCTGGCCGACCGAGCGATCGCTTCGGGCCACCAGGTGATCGCCGTCGACAATTTCCTCACCGGCCGGGAAATCAACCTCGCTCACCTGCAAGGGAATCGGTCTTTCCAGCTTTTGAACCGGGACGTCATTGCGCCGCTCGAGCTCGATGGCCCGGTCGATTGGATCCTGCACTTCGCCAGCCCGGCCTCGCCGCCCAAATACCTGCGCTTTCCGGTCGAGACGATGCGGGTGAACGGCGAAGGGACCCTCCATTTGCTGGAGCTGGCCCAACGCAAAAAGGCCGGCTTTCTGCTGGCCAGCACCAGCGAGGTTTACGGCGATCCGATGGTTCACCCCCAAGTCGAAGGCTACTGGGGCAACGTCAATTCGGTGGGGCCCCGAGCGGTTTACGACGAGAGCAAGCGTTTCGCCGAGGCCCTCACCGCCAACCATCGGCGCCAGACCGGCCTCCCGACGAGGATCATCCGGATCTTCAACACTTATGGACCGAGGATGGACCCGGAGGACGGCCGGGTGGTCAGCAACTTCATCTGCCAGGCCCTGCGAAACCGCCCGATCGAAATCTATGGCGACGGCCGCCAAACCCGGAGCTTCCAGTTCGTCGACGATTTGGTCGAGGGAATCTTCCGCCTGCTCGAAGTCGATTATTCGGACCCGGTCAACCTCGGCAATCCCCAGGAGTTCACCATCGCCGATTTCGCCCACTTGGTGAAGGCGCGGACCGGCAGCGCCTCGAGCTTGGTGTTCAAGGATTTGCCGGTCGACGATCCCCGCCGGCGCTGTCCCGACATTTCGCTGGCCCGTCGGATTTTGGGCTGGAGCCCCCGGGTCTCGATCGAAGAGGGCTTGGGGCGGACCATCGAATATTTTCAACAAGAGCTTCGGCGGGCGGGGTAGGCGATGTCGCGTTGGCAGGATTGGAAAGAGTACGCCGCTTATTATCCCCGGTTGAAATCCAAGCTGGCCTTGATCCTGGGACTCTCGGGCCTCCAAGCGATCCTGCTGGTGCCGATCGCCCTCTTGACCCGCCGCATCTTCGATGAGCTGCTGCCGCGCGGCCAATTTCTGCCGCTGGCCCTGAGCGCCGGCGCGATCCTGCTGCTTTACTTCTCGAGTCACGGCGTGGCCCTTTACAACCGCTACCTTTGCCTGCAAATCTCCAAGCGATCGATCCAAGGCCTGCGCAACGACCTGATCGAGAAGATCTACGCCTTGTCGCGCCATTTCTTCACTCACGGCGATCACGCCAAGATCCATTCGGCCATCGTTCAGGATACCGAGCGGGTCGACGTCCTGACCAATGCCGTCGTCTCGATGCTGCTGCCCTCGATCGCGGTCGGTTTGGCCCTCTGCCTGGTGCTGCTCTACCTCAATCCCTTGCTGTTTTTGGTGACGGCGCTGGCGGTTCCGCCGCTCTTCCGCCTGGCCCAGAAAATGAGCGCCAAGGTTCGGCGGAAGGTGACGCTCTTTCGGCGGGACTTCGAGGACTTCAGCAGCGGGATTTTCTTCGCGATCAAGAAAATCGATCTCACCCGGATGCAGGCCGCCGAGGACTCGGAAATTCAGCGGCAGCAGGGCACCGTCGACAATCTCCGGCGCACCGGCGCCTCGATGGCCTGGGCGATCAGCCTCTTCGCGGTCATTCAGAACAGCCTCGCCGCCTTGGTCGGCATCCTGGTCTTGCTGGTCGGAGGCTGGCAGGTTCTGCGCGGCCATGCCAGCGCCGGCGACCTGCTGTCCTTCTACGTCGTGTTGGCCTTGCTGCGGGAGCAGGCCCGGGTCCTGGGCGAATCGGTTCCCCAAGTCGTCGCCGGCGAAGAGTCCCTGCGCAACTTGTTCCGGATGCTCCGCATCGAGGAAGCCAGCCCCTACCGCGGGACGCGCAAGACGACCTTCGGCGGGGTGATCCGGGCCCAAGGCCTGGTCTTCGGTTACGACCGCGGCGAAGTCCTGAAGGGCGTGGACTTCACGCTCGAGCCCGGCAAGGTCTTTCTGCTGGCCGGACCCAGCGGCGCCGGCAAGAGCACCTTGCTCAAGCTCCTGCTGGGCTTCTACAAGCCGAGGGAAGGGAGCTTGAGCGCCGACGGCATCGGCTACGAGGAGCTCGATTTCAAGAATTTCCGGCGCCAGATCGGCATCATCCTGCAGGAGCCTTTCCTTTTCTCCGGCACCATCGCCGAGAATCTGCGCTACGGCTCCTCCGACTTGAGCGACGCCGATCTCGTGGAAGCCGCCCGTCTCGCCGCCGCCGACCAATTCATCGCCGGCCTTCCCCAGGGCTACGAGACGCCGGTCGGCGAGGATGGCATTCAGCTCTCCGGCGGCCAAAGTCAGCGGATCGCGCTGGCCCGGGCCCTCCTCAAGAAACCGGCCATGCTGATCTTCGACGAGCCCACCTCGCATCTCGATAATTTATCGGTCCACAGCCTCATCGAGAACATTCGCTCGATTTCCCAGCGAGCCACGGTGCTGATCGTCAGCCATGACCAGAGACTTTTCGCGATGGCCGACCAGGTCTTCTACTTGGATGACGGCCGCTTCAGGGAAACGCCATGGGAGATGAAAAACTTCGGGTCCTGATCGTGATCGGCAGCCTGGCCCGGGGCGGCGGCGCCGAAAGGGTGGCCGCGACTCTGGGCAACCAGCTGAAGGCCCGGGGCCACGAGGTCCACAGCCTGACCTTCTATCGAGCCGAGAACGCCCACCCGGTCGAGGGAGTCGAGCACTGCTTCGAGGAGCGAATGGTTCGAAGCACGCTCGACGCCGGCTGGAAGATGGTCCAGCGGGCCTGGAAAATTCGGAAGCTCTGCCGAAAGCATCGGATCGACCTGACCGTCTCTTTCATGGAAGAGGCCAATTTCTGCGCCTTGTTCGCCAAAATCTTCTTCTTTCAGCGAAAGAAGGCCATCGTTTCGGTCCGCAACAATTTCCGGCACAGCGGACGGCTCTATCGTTTCTTGATTCGGCTCCTCTATCCCGCGGCCGATCGAGTGGTGGCGGTTTCCCGCCAGATCGAGGCGATGTTGAAGGGCGACTTCGGGCTTCGGAACACGGTCACCATCTACAATCCCATCGATGCCGACATCGAGGCCAAGGCGGCCCAGCCGCTGGAAGAGAGTTATCGCTGGCTCGGCCAGCGCTCGACGGTCTTCGTCGCGGTCGGCCGGCAGGTCCGGCAGAAGGGTCACTGGCATTTGATCCGGGCCTTTCAGCGGGTGGCGCCGCGGCGTCCCGAGGCGATCTTGATTTTATTGGGGTCGGGCGAGCTCGGCGAAAAGCTGGAAGGCTTGATCGAAGCCTGCGGCCTGAAGGGCCGGGTGTTCCGGCTCGGATTGCACAAGAATGTCTTGCCATTCCTGCGGGCGAGCGACTGTTTCGTCATGTCGTCTTTGTGGGAAGGCTTGCCGAACGCCATGATCGAAGCTTTGGCCGCCGGCCTGCCGGTCTTGTCGGTCGACTGCTCGACCGGGCCGCGGGAAGTTTTGGCTCCGGGGCTGGCGCTGGATCAGACGGTGAGCTATCCCCATCGCAGCGCTTGCGGGACCTTGCTTCCGCCGCTGCCGGGCGAGGAATGGTTCCTGCCGATCGAGCGCCGGCCGCTCTGCCAAGAGGAGGAAGCCCTCGCCGAAGCCATGATTGCCTTCGAAGCCCCGCCGGAAAAACGGCCGCCGCCGGAGTGTCTCGAGCGCTTCGGGATGGACGGCATCATGGAGCGCTGGCTGAGCCTTTTTTGATGGAATCCAACAGCTCCCGCGGCCAGTCGCCGAACCATTCGTAGCCGGTCCGGCGCTCCCGCGGCAATTCGGCGTAGTCCTCGACGATCTTTCCCTCCATCGTCGCCAGCAGAACCCGGTTGTCGTGCAGACCGTAAAATCGCGCCCAGAGCCGGCCCGCCGGGTCGGCCACCAAGCGGCGATCCCAATGGCTGGTATGGAAGCGATAATGCTGGGTCTCGGCGGCGAAAGTTTCGAGCCGCCACCCTTTCCGCTCGACTCGAGCCAGCCAGCCGGCCCCGGCTTCGATCGCGGCGGCGATTTCGGGCGAGACCGGATCGAGCTTCATCAAGTATCGGAGGATTCGGACCGTCTCCCGCGAGTCGAGAGCCGGCGGCTCGAAAGCTCGGCCTTGAGCCGGCGCCAGGCTTTGCATGTCGTACTGTCCGGCCCAACCGCTGAGGATGCCGTTTTGCCGGACTTGGAGCCGTAATAAGCAGGCGTCGCCCCGGACCACCGCTTCGGCGGCTCTTTGACGCAAAGCCGGCTCGATGAAATCGAAAGGCTCGGCTCCGGCCGCCACCTCCCGCAATAGCGACAAGGCATGGACCATGACTCCATCGGCGATGGTCAGATGGGACTCATAGCGGCTGCGCGGCGGGACGGTGTGAGGCCAGCCGCCGCAGCCGGGGTCTTGCTGGGCCAGGATGAACTCGAGGCCGCGAAGGCTGCCGTCGCGATAGGCCGAATGGCCGCTGCGGCGGTAAGCGGCGGCCAAGTAGCGGACCTGAGGAAAGATATTTTCGTTGTCGAAGCTGCCGCCCGGCAGCAGCTTCTGGAGCCGGACCTTGAGCTTTTCAAATCCGCCCAGGATCCGAGTCGGGTCGAGGTTTTGGCGCCAGCCTCCGCTGTAACGCTGATAGCGCAAGAGATTGTCGGCGATTTCTTCAAACTGATCGGGCCGGTACCGGGCGTCCTCCTCGCCGTGCAGGTCGCGCCAACGCTTGATGCCTTCGGCGAAGCCGTCGAGCGGGATCTCCGCCGGCTGGACCCGGCCGGGGAGGACCGCGAGAAGCAAGATCGCGATGGCGAGGGCTCGTCTCATTCGGCTCTCGCGAACTCCTCCGGCGCTCGAAGCCAAAGGAAGGCGGCGAACAGGCCCAAGGGCCAGAGTTGAAAGTAGAGGCGGTCGAGCGAAGTGCTCAGATGCCAGGGCACATCGTAGGGGGTCAGAACGTAAACGAAAAAGTAACCCAAGGCCATCAGGGCCAGGGTCAGAAAAGGGAAGCGCCAGAGCTTGGATGCCCCGGGGTTTCGGCCCACCGCCGCCGCGTAGATCAGCAGAGCGACCGGAAGCCCGAAGCGCCAGCGGCCGAAGCGGGGCAGGGTCTCGACCCAGGTCTTGGCGATCACCCGGTACCTTTCCGGGTCCGACAATTTTTCGACCCAACGGGTCCAGTCACGGCTGAACAAGTCGCTGGGCGGAGCGAGGGTGGCTCGGAAATAAGCCACCGCCAGCAAGAAGGGCGCGGCGCCCAGCAGCCAGATCGCCAGCTCGCCGGCGATTTTTCGGATGGAATCGGAACGTAAGCGACACAGGACGCGGGCCGTCAGGATCACCGGTATCAGGAGCTGGCCCTCGTTCTTGGTCCAGGCCGCCATTCCCGCGAGCATGCCCGACAGGGCGATTTTGGCAGCGGAGGGCGAGGCGTCGCGGTCGCTCCAAGCCCACAAGCCCACCGAGCCGAGAGTGTAAAAGGCCAGCTCGATGTCGGCATATTGGGAGGCGCCGTGCTCGGCGAAG
>DATEDP010000105.1 GCA_035281585.1 bacterium | reverse complement strand
TCGCCGCCGCAGGCCGAGCCCCGCGAGCAAGACCAAGCCCGCGACGAATCCCGCCAAGCTGCCGGATCCGGCCGAAGGCTGGAGCAAAGAGCAGCCACCGGCGGTCGGCAGGGCCGAGGAGCCGCCTTGAGAACCCTCGATCGAGGCGTCGGAGCCGTTGGCCGGATCGCCTGCTCCGGGATTCTCGCCGCCGGCGGGACCCTCACCCTCGGGATCGGGACAACCGTGAACACAAGCCACCGGCTCCGGATTTTTGAACCCCAGCTTGGGGCCCGAAGGAAGATCCGCGATGTCGAAGCCGCCGCCGAGCGAAGCGGTGAAGCGAAGCGTCAAGTTCGAGGTATGAGTGTAAAGGAGCTCGGAAGTCTCGAGGTTTCCTTGGGGACCGAAGACCGGGTGGTCCATCTTGAAAGCGCTGGCATCGGTCACGAGCTGGATGCCCCGCTCGTCGACCTTGATGGTTTTCAAGGGATCGATTTGCTTGGTCTTGGTTTCGCCGTCCTCCTCATACTCGATCATGGGAATTTTGCCGTCGGGGCCGACCGGGTAAATCTTGACCGTGGCCAAGCCCGACACCGGCAGGATCCACAGAACGCCGCCATCGCGGTTCGCCCGGTATTTCCAGCGAATCGCGCCTTCGGAAGTCGCCGTCTTTTCTTCCCAAACCTGGATGAGCTTCGGCGAAGTCAGGCTGGAATGATATTGGTCGAATTCGCCGGGTTCGTAGGACTGCTCCCGATCTTGGTAGGCCATCGTCCAGGACGAAGTCGGCGAAGCCATCATGGCGGTGATGGAATTGACGGAAAGGGGAACGTCGGCGGCCGCTAAGTCGGCCGCCCCGGCCTTGGATCCACCGGCAAGCACCGCTAAACAAGCGATCAAAACGAGTAATGAATTCTTTTTCATAAAATCCTCCTGCCGGGAGAAAAAGCAAGGCCGGTGCCAGGGCTTGGAATATTCAACTGCCTGAAATTACTATGATTTTATTTCGGGCTTTGGCGACAGAAAGCCCGATTTGAAATTTTATGAAGCGGCCTTGCATTCCCCCCTTTGAAAAAGGGGGGCCAGGGGGGATTTAAAGACGTGGCAGGTGGCTGAACGCGGCGCTGCTGCTCATGCGACCGCTTCAAATCCCCCCTTGATCCCCCCTTTTTCAAAGGGGGGAAAAGGGATACCGGATTTTAGAGTTGAGGCGCCGCCGAAGGGACCTTAAGTTGACCGCATGAAAAAATCGCTTCTCGCGGCGGCCTTGGCCGTCGGCTTTCTTTCGAGCGCTTGGCTCCCGGCCCAGCCCCCCTCCCCGCTTTCCGGCACTTATCAAAAGCTGACGCTCGGCGTGGACCCTTCGCAAGGCCGGGTCACCGGCTATTACAAAGAGATCGATGAGCCGCCCAATTTGCCGCACAGCGAGTGCGTTTTCTATTTCACGGGTCAAGGTCAGGGCGACCAATACGCGATCCAAGCCTGGGAACCCGGCAACGATAAATCCGAAGCGACGTCGGGCGAGCTGACGATTTTCTCGGCCGAGAAAGGCCGGCCCAGCGTGCAATTGAAGCTCGAAAAATTGAGCCGCGACTGCACCGCCCTCAATCCCAAGCTCGGCAAGCCCGAAGGCGCCCTGCTCGACAAGAGCAAGGCGGGAGCCTGGACCGAAGTTCGAGTCGTCGGAAACCCCAAGTCCTCCTATCACCAGACGCCGGACCTCGCCTCGCCCGAACGAGGCTCCGCCAAACGAGGAACCGTGCTGGTCGTGACGGGACGTCAACCGGGCTGGGCCCAGGTCCAGGCCGAGCAAAAGTCCAAGGGCTGGATTCAAGAAAACGATCTCTATCCGCTGAGCCCCGGAGCGCCGATGCCGGAGCCGAGCAAGACGATCGTTCCGGCCGCGGCGCCGAAAATCGAGCCGAAGCCGCAAGCTAAGCCCGAGCCCCCGGCAGCATCGGTTTCAGCGGCCAAGCCGGACTCCAAGGCCGAGCTTCTCCAGCGCCTCAAGGCCCTCAACGTCCAAGCCTTCGGTCTGGCGCTTCGAGTCTTGGCCAATCCCGTCGAGCGCGGCAACCTCGCCGCCTCCGGTTCGGCATTGGAGCAAGAGCTCAACGAGCTCGTCGCGGGCCTCAACCGAACCGATCCTTCGGCCTATCGAAGCGAATCCACCCGGATCTACGAGACCTACTTGGATTTGCAGTACGTCCGGCAGGATCAGCCGGTGGTCAGCTTGCGATTGCGCGAGGAAACTCTAAAGAAATCGCGTTAAAACCAAAAGCAAGCCTTGGCGGGTTAAATCCGGGGCGGGGAAGCGCTATCCTTAAAAGCTGAAGAAGGAGGGCTTATGAAAAAGATAATGCCCATTATAATCTTGCTCGGCTTACTACTGATTCCTTCAACCCCCTATGCTCTCGATCCCCAGGCTGGGGCTAAATTTAAAAATGCCGGAATGATCCAAGTCCAAACGCCCGATCCGGCCAAGGACCAGATCACCCTCACCCACCTCAAGACCCGCAAGGTTGAACCCATCAAGTCCGGAAAGCTGGCGGTCGTCCCGGTGGGGACCTATCGTTTGCGAGTCGTGATGGTCGATGAAACCTATGACGGCAAAGTCACGGTCCGTCGGGCCGAACGGACCGACGCGATCATCGGCTTCGGCAAGCTCAAGGTCAAAGGGCCGCGCAACGCCTTGGTTCAGGTTTTCGAGAAGAAGCAGGGGAAACTGATGGCGGAGTTCCCGGCCGGTGAGAGCCAGATTCTGCCGCGCGGCCTCTATGAGGTCCGGGTGCGGATGAACGGAATCGAGTCCCAGCGCTCCGACCTCTTGGTGGTCAGCAGCCGGACTTCGGAGCTGAAAATTCGCTCCTAGGGCTCCATGACCTGAATCATGGTAATTTTTCCGGAAAGGGAGCGCAATTCGAGGCATGGCCGGTGTTTCCCACCAAGCCTGGAGAGCTCGGGCTGTTTTGAAAGTGCTGTGGGCGATCTTTTCCTGCTTCGTCGTCGAAAGCGTCGTCTTCGGCTTTTCGGTCTTGCCGGCGGTCTTGTTCTGGGAATGGCATCTCCGCTGGAATTTGCCGGGTCCGGCTTGGACCCATACCGTCCTGCTCAGCATGGCCTTCATCCCCGCTTACCTGCTCTTCGCCGTTTCCCTGATGGCCCTTTCCGCGCTGGCAACCCGGATCACCGGATGGCGAACGCCGCCCGACTCTCAAATGCCGATCGCCCGGCCGGACTGGCCCTTGCTGGCTTGGGGGCGGTATTTGATCTCCATTCAGATGGTCCGCGTCTTCGCCGGCCCGGTGTTCCGGGCGACGCCGATGTGGACGCTCTACATGCGGCTCAACGGCGCGCGAATGGGCCGGCGGGTTTGGGTCAACAGCCTCTGGGTGACGGACCATAACCTCTTGGAATTCGGCGACGACGTCGTCATCGGCAGCGAGGTTCACCTCTCGGGTCACACCGTGGAAGGCGGCTGGGTCAAGACCGCCAGGGTGCGCTTGGGGCGCGGCGTCACGGTCGGCGCCTCGAGCATCGTGGGAATCGGCGTTGAAGCCGGCGACGGCTGCCAAATCGGCGCCTTGAGCTTCGTCCCCAAATTTTCCAAACTGGAGGCGGAAACAACCTATGCCGGGATCCCGGTCCATCCGGTGACCCGCCATCCGGGAGCCGTCGAGCCGTGAAACCAGCGCCCTACCTTCCTGAAGTCAACGGCACCCCGCTTCCCTATCAAGAAATCGGGGAGGGTCCGACCTTGGTCTTCGTCCCCGGACTGGACGGAACGGCCTTGCTCTTCTACCGGCAAGCGCCCTTGTTGGCCCAGCGCTTTCATGTCCTGACCTTTCCGCTTCCCAATGACACCGCTTCGACCATGGACTCCTTGGTCGAGAACTTGAGATCGGTCGTCCAAAAAGTCATCGCTCATCGGAACAGCAAGCGGGTGATACTCTGCGGCGAATCCTTCGGCGGCGCCCTCAGCTTGAGCTTCGCGCTGGCCCATCCCCAGCTGTTGGATGGCCTAGTGATCGTCAACTCCTTCCCGAAGATCCGCGACCGGTGGCGGCTCAAGGCGGCTCCCCTCCTGGTCAAGGCGCTGCCTTGGGGAGCGATGGGGCTGGTCCGCCGCTTCACCGAAGCCCGGCTGCACTCGCCCCACGCTCTTCCCGAGGATCTAGCCGAATTTCACCAAAGGATGCGCTGGGTCGGCAAGGCCGGCTATGTCCGGCGACTGGAGATCCTCCAAAGCTACGATATCCAGGGCCGGCTCGGGGAAATCGAGGTTCCGACTCTCTTGTTGGCGGGCGAGCTCGATCGCTTGGTGCCTTCGGTGCGGGAGGCCGAATTCATGGCCGCCCGAATGCCCCGCGCCACGGCGTTGACGCTGAAGGGCTACGGCCACATTTGCCTGATCAATCACGACTTCAATTTGCTCGACTACCTGCTCCCCTGGATCGAAAAATTTAAAGTCATCGATCTACGCTCGGGATGATCAGGACCGGACAATCGATCTTGCTCAAGACCCGGCCCAGCTCCTCTTTATGGGAACCGAGCTCGGCATCGAGCAGGAGACAATCCACCTTTTGCTCTTGAGACAAATAATGCAGCCCGTTGTCGAGCGAACCCATGTAGGTCAATAGCTCGAAATCGAAGTCCTGAAACTCCTCCCGGCCTTGAATCTCATCCCGTTGGGAGGCCAGTCTCTCCAGGGTTTTTCGCTTCAACTCGTCATGGATGGCCACCGACCGGCTGAGCGGAAGGAAGGGACCGTGGAAAGTGCCGAGCAGCAAGACCTTCCATCGCTCTTCCGGCCGGAGCATCTCCCGGGCCCGTCTCAAGGTGCTGCCGGGGGAAATGGCGAGGTCGATGGGCATGAGGATCGTCTTCACTCGGCCAGGGTAGCGGCCGGCCGGAAATCCCGCCATGATTTATGTCATTCTTTAGCCGGCTTCTTCCAAGCCGGCCTGGTCCAGAATCAGGATGTCCCGGCCCTCGATTTGGATGAGGCCCTCCGCCCGAAGGTCGCTCAAGCATCGAATCACGGTTTCGGTGGCGGTGCCCGCCATGCCGGCCAGATCGTCGCGCTGGATGGAGATCCGGCGGGCCCCCAATCGAATCAAGGCTTGGGCGACTCGCCGTTTCACCGTATCGTAGGCCAGGCTCAACAGTTGGCGCTCCTGCTCGATCGCCCCCTTGGCCAGCAAGCGGAGGAACCGGGCGGCCACGTCGCGATTCTTGTAGACCAGGGCCAGGAAGTCGTCCTTGGGAATCTTACAAACCTCGCTTTCCTCCATCGCCGCCGCCGATTCGATCTGGTCGGAAGCTTGGAGCAGCGGGACGTAGCCGAGAAAATCGCCGCTGCCGTAGACCCCGGTGACAAATTCCTTCCCGTCATCGTGGATTCGGAAAGCCTTGATCTTGCCGCGACTGACGAAATACACCGCATTCGGCGTGTCGCCCTCCTGAAAAAGGATGTCCTTCTTCTTGAGCTTGACGGTCGGCCGTTGCCGAAAAAGCCCCTCGAGCTGGGTCATTTCTTGGGCCGCGTCCAGGAAACGATTCAGTCCAGCTAAATCTGGCGTGAATTGGGCCTTGAGCAGCTCCGACTTCTTGAATCGGGCCTCGATGGCGTTGAGCAGCTCGGTCTCCTCGAAGGGCTTGGTGACGTAATCGTCGGCGCCAAGCTCCATGCCCTTGCGGAACTCGCTCTTTTCGGCCTTGGCGGTAAGGAAAATGAAGGGTATGGCCGCGGTCGCCGGCTCCTTGGAGAGGATGTGGAGGACGCCGTAGCCGTCGAGCTCCGGCATCATGATGTCGCAGACGATGAGGTCGGGCGAGAATTCGGCGAGCCGCTGCAGCCCCTTCTTGCCGTTCTCGGCGGTGAGGACCTCGTAGTGAGCCAACTCCAGGATCTCGGCGGTGTTTTCCCGAACCGCCGGATCGTCCTCGATCAGCAGAATCTTCTTCATCGCTTTCCTCCCTCCGTCGCGAGACGCACCTCGAATCGGCTGCCCCGCCCTTCTTCGCTGCGGAACGACAGCGTTCCGCCCATCAGGTCCACGCAGCGCCTGACGATGTTCAAGCCCAGGCCGGTTCCTTGGATGGAGGCGGCGTTGCGGGCTCGGTGAAACATCTCGAAAAGACGGCCCTGATCGGCCTCGGGGATGCCGATGCCCTGGTCCACGACCGTCAACTCGACCACGCCGCCCTCCAGCCGGCTGCCCAGCAGAATCTCGGTCCCCTCCTTCGAATACTTGATCGCATTGGACAAAAGGTTGAGCAAGACACTTCGAAGCAGCTTGGGATCGAGCCAGACTTCGCCCGCGTCACCTTCATGGACGTGACGAAGGCGCTGCTCGGCCTTGGCCAAGGGCCGGGCTTCGTCCAAAACCTCGTCAAGAAACTCGAGCAGGGAGAAACGCTCGGGCGAGCTCTCGGCCTTGCCCTTTTCCAGCTTATCCAGCGACAGGAAATCATTGAGGATGCTCGTCAGCGCTTGGACCGAGGTCTTGATGGTTTGAACGTGCTTGGCGCGCTTGGCCGCGTCGGCCGGCGCCGCATAGCGGTCGATCAGCGAGGCCGAGGTGAGGATGGCGCTGAGCGGGGTGCGGAACTCGTGGGAGGCGGTGGTCACGAAGCGCGATTTCAGCTCGTTCAGCTCCTTTTCCTTCTCCAAGGCCAGGCGCACCTCATTCTCGGCCCGCTTCCGTTGCTCCATTTCATCCTGCAGGTCTTGATTGCTCTGCTGGAGCTCCATAAAAGCTTGGGATAGTTCCTTGGTCCGCTCCTCGACCTTTTTCTCCAGCTCGCTATTGAGGGCTTTGAGCTCCTCTTCGATGCGCTTGCGCTCGGTGATGTCGCTCACGAAGCTCACGATTTCCCTTTTGCCGTTGCGTTCGTAATAGGTGAGGCTGATCTCCACCGGCAGCAACTGGCCGGACTTGGTCAGAGCAAAAAGGTCCAAGCCGGTGCCCATCGCCCGTGTGCGGGGGCTTTGATTGAAACTCGAGCGGTGATCGACATGGCGGGCCCGTAGGCTCGGTGGAATCAGGATCTCGATCTTCTGTCCCACCAATTCGCCCTCCTCGTAGCCGAAGAGCCGATTGGTGTAGGGGTTGACCTGCTCGATGATCCCTTCGGCGTTCGAAATGATGATCCCGAGGCTCGCCGCCTTGAACATCGATTCGACCGCCTCCTTGTGCTCGGCGCTTTTCGTCATTTCGATCACTCCGGCCGGCAAGCCGGCTCCGAAGCCCCGGATCTTAGGGAAAGGAGCCGGGATCTGGCAACCCCAATCGTGGGGCAGCGCCGATCGTGGAGCTCAAAGCTGGCTCAAAGCTTCGCGGCGAACCGGCAAGGCCTTGGCGGTGGTGAAGGTCAGCACGTTGCACGGCGCCGACCGCGCCACCCGCTCGGCGACGCTGCCGATCAAGAAACGGCTGATCCCGCTCCGGCCCTCGGTCGGCATGAGGACCAAATCGAAGCCGCCTTCGCCGGCCCGCCGGCAGATCTCTTCGCCGGCCGGCCCGATGGAAACGTGAACCGAAGCCTCTTTCAAGGAGGCGTGTTGGGAACGAAGTTTTTGCAGCTGCCCGATCGCCTCCTCGCGGAGCGCCTGCTCGTCCCGGATCAAGCTCGCCGGCCGGCCGTCGGGCAGCGTCAGGAGATCGGGCAGCCCGAGCACGTGGAGGAGCTCCAGGCTCTTGGCTCCCAAATGGGCGGCGAGTATCGCGCTATCCTCCTTGGCGTCGGAAAAATCGACCGGGATCAGGACCTTCTGCGGCGGCCAAGCCGAAGGGCGGCGGACCAGCAAGACCGGAGCGGTCGAATGCCGCAGCACCCGCTCGGCGACGCTGCCGAGCAGGACATGAGACAAGCCGCTGCGCCCGTGGGTGGCCATGACCACCAAATCGGGCTTGTCGGTGCGGATGAAGCGAAGCAGCTCGGCGGCGGGCGCCCCGCTCAACGACACGACCTCGACTTGACGCCGGAATTCCTTGCCGGTGGCCGGGAAATATTCCCTAATTTTATCGTCGACCAGCTCCTTGAGGCGGCGCATGCGGTATTCCGATTCCTCGGCGGCCTCGGGGGGCGAGAGCCGGCTCGGGTCCAAGACATTGGCCAAGGTCAACAGGGAGCCGTCTTGATGGGCGATCCGCAGGGCGCCAACCAAGGCCCCGAGGCTTGGCTCGGAAAAATCGACGCAACACAAGATTTTCTGGAACATGGCTTCCTCCTTTGCCCCTCATCCTAGCCCTGGAAGACGAATTTGCCATGATTCAACTCAGGCTCCGAATTGACCGACGTCATGGAAGCTCCCGGAGGAAAAGCCCACTCTAGAGACATGCCGGTCGCGCCCGAAACGATCCTTTCGACCATGGAAGACATGGAAAAATTGGAAATGGCGGCACGGCTCAACCTGGAAGAGATCATCCGAAAGTGCCGGACGGCCGGCTCCCCGGCCTTTCGGAAACGGGCGCTTCCCTTGCTGCGGAAATTGGCCGCCGATGAAAGCGAGCATCGGGCGCTCGCCGAGCGGATCATCCAGCGGCTTTCGCGGGAGCGGAAATGAAACAGGGCGAAATCGCGGAAGAATTCCAATTGGTCTTGGCGATCGAAAAAAAGGCCGCCTGGACCTACCGCCGCTTGGCCCGGGACTGCGGCGATCCCGAGGCCAAGCGCCTCTTGCTCGAGCTGGCCCGCAAGGAATTGGATCACGTTCGAGTGGCCCGCCAATTGATCCGCCTGGCCGAGGAATGGCGGCTCGCCGAAAAAAAATCGAAAACCTGACCTAGATCAATGTTTTCGAACCACGGCTCCCTTAGCTTGGCGCCGTTATGCTTCAATGGCTGCCTGAAAACGTGGCGAGCTATGGTTTCCGCTGGGACCAAGTATTCGCCCACATTTATTACATCGTCGGCGCCTGGTTCCTGGCCGCCGAGCTCCTCCTTTTCTTTTGCCTATTGGCTTTTCGCCGGACCCGCGGGCGGAAGGCCGCCTATCTGCCGGGCCACAGTTGGAAGGCCATGTCCTGGGTCCTGGTGCCGGCGGTGCTGGTCTTGGGCTTCGACGTGGTGATGGATGCCGAGCAGGTCCCGGTGTGGCGCCAGATCAAGCAGGACCTGCCGCCGGCCGACCAAGAGATTCTGGTGAACGGGAAGCAATTCGTCTGGGAATTCACCCACCCCGGCTCCGACGGGAAACTGGGGACCGCGGACGATGTCCAAAACATGAACCAGCTCTACGTCCCGGTCGACAAAGTGATCCATCTGCGGCTTCGGGCCGATGACGTCATCCACAGCCTTTTCATCCCCAACCTCCGCTTCAAGCAGGACGTGGTCCCGGGCCGGGAGATCCGGGGCTGGTTCAAGGCGATCAAGCCCGGCCAATACAAGATCTCCTGCGCCGAGCTTTGCGGAGTCGGCCACGGCAATATGGGCGGTTGGCTGCACGTGCTGAGCGCCGAGGATTACCAAAAATGGCTGAAAGGCGAGGAGCTCCATGTTCTACGTTGACGCCCATCACAAGATCGGCTTTTGGCGGCGCTACCTGTTCTCCACCGACCACAAGGTGATCGGCCTCCAATACATCATCACCGGACTATTCATGGCCCTGCTCGGCGGCTTCCTGGCCTATGCCTTCCGGATGCAGCTGGCCTACCCCAACCAGGAAATCCCGCTCTACGGGATGATGGGGCCGGACCTCTACAACGCCGCGGTGACCATGCACGGCACCATCATGCTCTTCTGGGTGGCCCAGCCGATCCTGGTCTCGGGCTTCGGAAACTACCTGGTGCCGCTGCAGCTCGGCGCCGAGGACATGTGCTTCCCCCGGCTCAACATGCTTTCGTTTTGGGTCTTCTTCGCCAGCACCGTCGTTTTGATCGCTTCCTTCTTCGTGCCGGGCGGAGCGATGGGCGGCGGCTGGACCTCTTATCCTCCGCTCAACGCCCGGATGGACTATACCGGCGTGGATTGGGGCGGCAGCCTTTGGATCCTGGCGGTGGCCCTCGAATTCGCGGCGGCCCTGATGGGCGGGATCAACATCCTGGCCACCACCCTCAACATGCGCTCCAAGGGCATGACCTTCTTCCGGATGCCGCTCTTCGTGTGGATGCAGGTCGCCGCCAACCTGATCTTCATGTTCTCGGTCGGCCCTCTGATCGCCGGCGCGCTGATGCTCTTGGCCGATCGGACCCTGGGCACCGGATTCTTCATTCCCCAATTGGGCGGCGACCCCCTCCTTTGGCAGCATCTTTTCTGGTTCTTCGGGCATCCCGAGGTCTACGTCCTGCTCCTGCCCTCTTTGGGGATCTTGGCCGAGGTGATTCCGACCTTCGCCCGCAAGCCGATCTTCGGATACCGGATGATCATCTATTCGGTGATCGCGGCCGGGGCGCTGAGCTTCATCGTTTGGGCCCACCACCAATTCATCAGCGGGCTGAACCCGCGCTTGGCGGTCGGCTTCTCGATCACCACCATCCTGATCTCGGTGCCTTTCGCCATCATCATTTTCTCCTTTCTGGCGACGCTGTGGCGGGCCTCGATCGAGTTCTCGACCGCCATGCTCTTCGCGGTCGGCATGCTGGCCGAGTTCCTCATCGGCGGCGTCACCGGCATCCACCTCGGCAGCACCGCCACCGACATCTACCTCCACGACACCTACTTCGTGGTGGCCCACTTCCACTACACCATGTTTCCGGTGACCTTCTTCGGGATGTTCGCCGGGATCTATTTCTGGTTTCCCAAGATGTTCGGCCGCAAGCTGAACGAGAAGCTGGGAAAGCTCCATTTCCTCGTCACTTTCGCGGCCTTCAACGTCATCTTCATCCCGCTCTTCGCCTATGGCCTGGCCGGGCACCAGCGGCGGATCTACGATCCGAGCCTCTTCGAAAACTTGGTCCCCTACCAACACCTCCACGTGCTCGCGACGGCGGCCACCATTGCCCTCTTGCTCGGGCAAATCCCCTTCATCTTCAATTTTTTCTGGAGCATGAAGAAAGGCCCGAAGGCCACGGCCAATCCCTGGCGGTCGAGCAGCCTGGAATGGGCCGCCGCTTCCCCGCCGGGCCACGGCAATTTCCTGGCTCCGCCGATGGTCTACCGCTGGCCCTACGAGTACAGCGCGCCGGCGAGCTCCGAGGACTACCGACCGCAATGGCTGGCGCCGGGAGAGAGGAATGATCATGCAAGCTAGCGCGAGCGTCGGACCTTACGAAACTGCCGGCGTGGTCACCGGCCGCCTCGGAATGTGGTGGGTCCTGGCTTCGGAGATCGTCATCTTTGGCGGAGCCGTGGTCATCTACCTGCTGTACCGGCTGCGCTATCCCGAATGGGCGGCCGAATCCGCCCACACCAATGAGCTGATCGGCCTGGCGAACACGGTGATTCTCCTGACCAGCAGCCTGACGATGGTCCTGGCTCACCAAGCGGCCACGCCCGAGCGGCGAGCCCGCTGCTCCCGCTTGCTCGGCGCCACCGTCCTGCTGGGGGCGGCTTTCTTGGGCCTCAAGGCTTATGAATACCGGAGCGAGCTCCTCGCCGGCTTCACTCCCACCAAGAATCTCTTCTGGTCCTTCTATTATTTCCTGACCGGCCTTCACGCCTTGCACATCGTGGCCGGCTTGATCGCGATCCTGGCGGTGCGCCGTGGCGTCCGGCGCGGCGAGAATTTTCAGCGAGTCGACCATGTCGGCCTCTATTGGCATTTCGTCGACGTGGTCTGGATCTTCCTATTTCCGATGCTTTACTTGGCGGGGAGGGCCGGATGAGCGACGCCAAATACACCCAAATCTACTGGGGCTTGATCGCGATGGTCGGAGGCAGCGCCTTGCTGAGCTGGCTGGGCCACGCCGGATGGGCGGTAGCCGCCATCTTCGCCCTGGCCGCCGCCAAGGCCTTCCTGGTGATCAGCTATTACATGGGGCTCGGCGAGGAACGAGTTTGGGTGAAGTGGATGCTGGCCTCGGCCGTCCTGGCCTTGGCGATCCTTTTCGTCGGCCTGATCCCCGACATCGTCGCCTTGGCGGGAAGGTTGGGGTCCTAGCATGGGTCCGCACGTCATCTGCTATCCGAGCTGGAATCTTCGCTCCGGCGGCGAGAAGCCCCTCGCCGCCAACGGGACCTTGGGCATGGCTCTCTTTCTGCTGGCCGAGATCATGTTCTTCTCGGGCTTGCTCAGCGCTTATTGGGTGCTGCGCAGCGGTTTCGACGTCTGGCCACCTCCAAGCCAGCCGCGGCTTCCCTGGGAAACCACCGCTGTCAGCACCTTTTTGCTCTTGCTGAGCGGTGGCTGCCTCTTCGCGGCGCGGCGATTTGCCGTCGGCGGACAATGGCGTTCGATGAAGCGGGCCATGGCGGCATGTCTGGCGCTGGGCTCGAGCTTCCTCCTCATCCAAGGCTATGAATGGGCGCGGCTCCTCGGTTTCGGCCTTCGAGCCGGGTCCGGCGTCTATGGCGGGACCTTCTATCTTTTGATCGGCTGCCATGCCCTCCATGTCGCCGCCGGTCTGGTCTACCTCTTCTTGGTGGCCCGGCGCTTGGGGACCAAGGATGCGATGGGCCCGCGGGATCGGCTGACGCCGGCGCTGATGTATTGGACTTTCGTCGTGGCTCTTTGGCCGCTGCTTTATGGACTGGTATATTTCTAAATTGGCTTGCTCGGTTTGCTTCTCGGCCGGTGCGCGCTCGCTGGAAGCCTACTATTGGACCACGGCCCTGCTGATGCTGCTGCCCCTCGGCATCGCCGGCGCGGCCATCTATTGGATTCGGAGCCGCAACAAGCGGCCATAAGGCTCTCTCGGCGCCGGTTTTGTCATCCTGAGCGAAGCGAAGGATGACAGGGCCTCTCGGGATGACAGGGCTGCTCAGGAGAGAAACGCCTAAAAGAGAGCTAATCCCTGGCAAGGCTTGGACGAAGGGGGCTAGAATGCTAGGATCCCGAGCTTATGCGAAACCTCTTTGTTCACGCCCTAATAGCCGCCGCCACCTTTTTGTCGATCCCCCAACTCCAGGCCGCAACCTGTAGCTCCGGCGACTTGCCGGCCGGCGGCGGCGAGGACTTGGTCGTGTCCGGAACCTGCACCGTTCCGGCCGGCGTCTACCATTACGGCAACGTGAATATCATCGGCGGCGGCACCTTGGAATTCGGCGACGCCATCGTCGATTTTTGGGCCAAGTCGATCCTCATCGAGAACGGCGGCACCTTGAGCGCCGGATCGCCGGCCAGCCCGGTCGGAATCAACGGCGTCCTGACTTTCCACCTCTACGGTCCGGACCTGGGCCCCGGCGCCAGCGGCGTCGCCTGCGCCACCGACAGCCGTTGCGGCATTCCCCAGGAAATTTGGGACAGCAACGGCGCCGACAAAGTCTGCCTGCCGCCGGATGCGCCGGACACGCCGCCGGCCCAATGCCGGGTCTACGACTATTTCTACCAATACAACCCGCTGCTCGTCGACACCGGCAATCCCAACGCTTTTTTCGGCTACAAGTCGATCGGCGTCTCTTACGGCGGCTCGCTCCGCCTCTTCGGCGAAAAAGGCTCGACCTTCGGCGATCTGCCCAGCTCCAGCTCGGGCCAGAGCTGGACTCGCCTGGCCCAAACCGCCAAGAACGGCGACAGCCAAATCGTCCTCGACAGCGCGGTCAACTGGAAGGCCGGCGACCGCATCGTCATCACCACCACCGACTATTTGCCCGGGCACAGCGAGGAAGTCGAAATCGACGAAGTGCTGCCGGATATGAAGACCCTCAAGCTGAAATCGGCGCTCAAATACATCCACAACGGCCAAAAGTTTCCGCTGGGCTCGATCCCCAACCGTTTGGGGCTCGATTTCCAAGAGGCCGAAACCCGGGCCGCGGTCGGCTTGCTCACCCGCAGCATCCGCATCGTCTCGGCCGGCGACGACTTCAACGCCGCCAACCCGACCTGCATCTACGATTGCTTCCCGCCGGCCGACCAAATGTTCCCCTCGACCGAGCAACCGGGCCAAGAGCATGCCTATTACTTCGGCGGCCACACCCTCGCCCGTCAGGGCTTCAAGGAAGTGCAGATTCAAGGCGTCGAATTCTACCAAATGGGGCAAGGCGGCCGGATCGGCCATTATCCGGTTCATTTTCATCACAGCCGGATGACGCCGCCCGACACCTTCGTCCGCGACTCCTCGGTCCATGACTCGATGACCCGTTGGATCACGCTCCACGCCACCTCCGGCGTCGAATTGGCCCGCAACGTCGGCTACCAGAGCATCGGCCACGGCTTCTACATCGAGGAGGCTTCCGAGGCCTACAACCAGCTCTTCTCCAACCTCGGCGTGCTGGCCCGGGCCGCGGTCGACAACATCCAAAACCCGCGCAAGGTCCCCGGCATCCTGGCCGCGCCGAACACCGCCGGCGTCCAGCCGCCGCTGCTCACCTATCAAAGCGACGTGGTCAATCCCTCGGTCTTCTGGATCATGAACGGCTGGAACGACTTCGAGTACAACATGGCCGCCGGCGCCACCGCCTGCGGCGCCTGCTATTGGCCGGTGCTGGGGTCGATCAGCGGCCATTCCCGGCACATGAAGTGGGAAGGCTACTCCGGAATCCAGATGGGATTGAACCGCGGCGGAACGGCGCCGATCAAGAATTTCACCGGGAACTTTTGCACTTCGGCGATGCATTCCTTCAACAGCACCCCCGATACGGCGGTTTGTCACGGCCTGGTCGACGGCTCGCTCCGCCTCAATGCGGTTCCCAATCCGCTGGCGCCGGCGCCCAACGCCGACAAGAGCTCCGAAGAGTACTATCCGGTCCTCGCCCAGACCCTACCGTCCTACACCCGTTGCGACGGCGACAACACCGACTGCAGCACCGTTCCGGTCTGCTCCGCCACCAACCGGGCGGCCTGCATGGTGACGGTCCTCGATCGCTTCACATCGGCCTTCCACTGGGCCGAAACCAATTTCTCGGCCATTTGGCTCCGACCCCGCTGGTTCCTTTTATTGAACAGCGTGATTTCCGACGTGCAGAACGCCGGCCTGACCTTCGTCACCGGCGGCGACTACACCCACTCCTCGGTCATTCCGGGCAACTGGATGCTGGCGCGCAAGAACGTCTTCATCGGCCATGCCCAGGAAGCCGTCGATCCGAACACTCAGGAAGTCTTGAATCCCTTCGTTTCCAACGCCGGCCCCTTCAACCCGCTGGAAACCGCCGGCGGCGCCCTCAAGGGCCTGAGCTGCGACAACCCCGACATCAACTATTGCCTCTCGGTCGACGAAGGCATCGCGATGCCGCTCAGCAATTTCGGCCTGAACCAGCGGCTCTTCAACATCTACGACGGCCCCTCGCTGCAGGATTCCAACGCCTACTTGAACGTCAAGACGACCTTGATCGACGACTGCCCCTTCCCCAATCCCAACCAGCAGTGCAACAACAGCCAATGGATGTACGGCAAGGTGTTGGGCATGCCCGGCGACCCGACCGCGGGCAAAGGCTTCCTGCCGAACGCGGCCATCGCCTGGAAGCAGAGCAACGGCTTCTATTATCCGCCGGCCTTCCATTCCACCAACCTCTTCTTCGACGGCGTCAACATCCGCCATTTCGTCATCGAGCCGCTCTTCCAGCCCGAAACCGCGACGACCTGGTTCAAGACCGACGAAGCCAAGACCAAGGCCTTCTACGCGACTTGGAATCCGGCCTCCTTCGACAATTTCACCGCGATCGACCGCCAGACGATCTTGAACGACGATGACGGCTCGCTGACCGGCCTCAAGCAAACCGTGTCGGTCAACGAGGATCCCTTCTTCGACGCGCCGGTCGAAACCTTGGAATGCTCCTCCTTCGGCACGGCCAAGACCAGCCCCTACGAGCACGTCACGACCGTGGTCTATCCCGACTGCGGGGTCGGCTGCGACCAGAACGTCTGGAACGCCAACTGCACCTCGGGTTGTTACGGCGTTCCGCTCTATCGGCAGCTCATGACCGGCGCCGAGAAGTCGGCCAACGACCCGAATATGAAGATCCGGATGATGGGCCCGGCCATCGGCGGACGCATCAACCTGACCACCAACAACGCCCGCTATTACATCAGCACCACCGACGGACCGGTGGCTCAGGGGCCGGCGGCGCTCAAGAACATCTTCGAGGGCGGCCGCACTTATTATGTCTTCTTCGTTTTCGCCCAACCCAGCACTCGGCAGACCTACCAAGTCTTCGTCGGAAAAAACCTGGGCGACTTCGAGGACAGCAACGTCGCCGCGGTCAAGGTTGCCTTGGACACCTTGAACCTCGGCTTCGACGGCCTGGAGTGGCCCGAGTCCTGGAAGAAATCCTACGACCCCGGCAGCGGCATCCTGTCGGTGACCGTCGACTTCTCCGAATTCCAAACCCAATTCACGGCGGCCCAAGCCAACGCCTGCCAGCCGGCTTCGTTCTGCGAGTGGAATTCCACCGCCAACACCTGCGATTGCGCCGCCCAGCTCCAGCAGGACGATCCGGATATCTACCAGGAATGCATCCAGCAAGTGGGCGCCGAGCAACGCACCATCTGCAGCTGGTCGGTTCGCGACATCGATTGCCCGGTCTTCGACGAGAGCGGAGTGCTGAAAAATCGCTGCCTCGGCTTTTCCTTCACCCTGCCGCCGGGCTTCGTGGCCGATGAAAGCGACCAGCGGCCGGAACCCTCCTGTTTTCCGCAGAGCGACGCCTGGAACGTGAGCTGGATGCCAGTCGGCGCCGATTTGGCGGGCGATTGCGCCAACGAAAATCCGCCGCCCGCCGACTTCTGCCCCCTGGGGGTCCAGAATCCGCCGCCACCGCCGCCGCCCATGGACCTTGACTTCGACGAGGACGGAATCCCCGACTTGGAGGACAATTGCGCCGAGCAGCCGAATCCCGACCAAGCCGACTCCGACGGCGACGGGGCCGGCGACGCCTGCGATCCCGACGACGACAATGACCAGATCCCCGACCACGAGGATCCCTTCCCCTTGACCCCGCTATCGCCGCCGGCGGCCCCGCCTCCCGAGCCGAGCGGGGGCTGCTCTCTTAATGTACGAAATCACGGGCGAATTCCGGGCCGATAAGACCACAACTTTCCCCGATTGGTTCCGATATTTAAAGCGATGGGTATCGGGTCCGCCATATATCAAGCGCTTAGTTATTTCTTGCCTTCGGTCTTTCCGCCGGCTCCGCCGCCGCCGACCGCCCAACAGCTCGAAGAAGCCGCCAACGACGCCTGCTGGCAGGACATCTACTCCGAGCCCTGCGCCCGGCTTTCGGACTTGGCCGAGCAAAGCGGCGGCATCAACGTCCGCCGGGAACTGACGGATTTGGAAGCTCGGATCCGCCCCTTGCTGAATGCCATCGTCGCGCAACAAGAGCAGAACGGCGGCCTCTGCACCGATCCCTCGGCCACCGAGCTCAACTACACTCCGGCCTGCTATTCGCCGGAGGTGGGCTGCTACACCGCCCTCCAATGCGTCGACGATTCGAACGATCCGGCGGAAAGATCTCTCCACGTCTTCATCATGCCCGAAGCCTCGCCCGAGCCCGTTTATCATTGATCCAAAGGCTGCGGCTCGGCCGACTCGGCGGCCGGCGCCTCGTAACCGTCTTCGGGATTTTCCAGCTCCAAGCCAGGTGCCTGCTGATAAATTTCGGCTAAATTTTCGAGATCGGTCGGCTCGCCTTCCGAAACGGCTCGGATCGGAGGCCGCGGTCTTTCGACTTCTTTTTTAATCGTCAGGAGCAGAGCCTCTTGCTGCGCCCAAAGCCCGGTGGGAATAATCAAAGCCAGCGCCGGTATCCAGGACAAAAACCGCCCCATACGTCCTCCTTTGTCCAGGACCGTCTCGTCAAAAATATACTAGCTTCCCGAGGCGATTTTCGAGGCCGGCGGCGGCCGGTAAGGCGCCGCCGGATCGACCCGATAGCCCTCGCCGTAGCGGTCGTGGTGCCGGACCCAAGCCATCGTGAAGGCCAGCCCCTCCTCGTCCCGGCCCTTGGGAACGAGATCGAGGAAGTTGTAAGTGCCGAGCAGGAGGTCGCCGCCACGGGCATAGCTGGAATAGGTGTGAAAAACGCCGCCGTCCTCCCCCCGGTAAAAAACACTGGTCCCGGGCGCCTCCTCGGCTCCGAAGCTCTGAGCCTCATAGTTATACTGGACCCGTCCCTTGACCAATTCCTCTTGGGTGAAAGAAACTTGGAAGTCGAAGTTGAAGTCGCTTCCGAAGGAGGAAACCCATTTGAACTTCCAACCCATCCGCTGCTGGAAAGCCCGAATTTTGGCGTAAGGGGCCCGCGACACCGCCACGAAGCTCACGTCCCGGGCCGCCAGATGAGCCAGGGTGCCGTCGACGTGGTCGCAGAGAAAGGAGCAGCTGGGGCAACCCTCCGCCCAATCGGGACCGAACATGAAGTGGTAAACGATCAATTGGCTGCGACCTCCGAAAAGGTCGGTCAAGGTTTCCCGGCCCGCCGGGCCGTCGAAGAGGTAGTTTTTCTCGACTTTCACCCAGGGCAATTCCCGCCGTTCGGCGCTGATCGCATCCCTCCGGTGAGTCAGGTCCTTCTCTTTTTTGAGCAATTTCTTCCGGGCCTTGAGCCATTCCTGGCGCGAGACGATTTTATGGCGCTCCATATTCCGCTCCTTTCTCGGTCTTCACCCGGACGACGGGCGAGTGTCGGGAAATCGACAGAATATTTCACTTCGAGGGATCGGGCTTGGAAGCTTCGGCCGGCGCCTGATACCACCGGTCCTTCGGCACGACTTTCGGCGCCTCGGGATCGCCCTCGTAGGCCGGCGTCATGATCTGGACCCCATGCTCGTTGAAGGCATCGAGGATGTTGCGATGGAGGGCCGAATAAAGTTGAGCCATGCGCTGCGGCTCTTGGCAATAGGCATTGATCTCGTAGTGGACCGCGAAATCGCCGAGGGCTTTTTGATGCACGAAGGGCGGGGGCTCCTTCAAGAGGCCGGGGGTCCGCTCGGCGGCCTGGAGCAGCATGGCCTCGACTTGCCGCCAGGGCACCTCGTAGCCGATGCCGACCTGGCTGTGGAGGATCAAACCCCGTTCCTTGGCCAAAGCGCTGTAGTTGACGACGCTGGTCCCCAAGATCAGGGAATTGGGCACGACGACCCGCTCGTTTTTCACGGTCCTAAGCTGAGTGGTCAAAAGCCGGCAGGCGGTGACGTCGCCGGTATGCTCGCCGATTTGAATCCGGTCTCCGACTTTGAAGGTGCCGCGGTAAACCATGCTGTAGCCCGCGATGAGATTGGAGACGATCGAGGAGGATCCCAAGGATACCAGCAAGCCGAGAAATATCGAGACTCCCTTAAAGGCCTCGGAATCGGAGCCCGGAATATAAGGATAAGCGACGACCAAGAGGAAGGCGATCGCGAAGATTCGCACCAGGTTGAAGGTCGGCTTGGCCCATTCCGGATCGAAGCCCGGAAGCTCGACGCTGCCCTGCTCCACTCCCGTAAAGAACAGCCGGATGACCCGAAGCGAGAAAATACCCAGTAGGACGATGACCACCAGGAAAAAGAAATCGGGCAGGTAGGCGACGATCGAATTCCCGATCGAGGCGAGGGGATTCAGCACCCAGTCCAAGAGCCGGCCGGCCAAGCCCCGGGTCGAGGGAAAACGAACCAGGACCATTTCGAAAAAGAGGTATAAAAGGACAAGGAGAATCAGAAACTGCAGGATCTGAGTCGTGAAGGTCAAGATCCGCAGGATCCGCTCGGCGCGGAGGACTTCCAGCGAGCCGATCTTGAAGGACTGAATCTGCGAAGCCGAGCGCCGCTTGAGCCTTTTGCGAAGCCCGGTGAAAAGCCGATGGACCAGGAAGGCCAGCAGAATCAAGACGGTCGCCGCGCCGGCCGCGAAGAACATTCCTTGCTTCAAAGTTTCGGGCTGGCGGTACCGCCGGTATTCGCGGATGGCCTCCTGAACTTTGACCACGGCGGCCCGGGCCGCCGCCTCCCGGGTCACCTCTTGACGCTTGGCATCCAGCTCGAAAACCGTGAAGAGAACACGGTCGCCGGCCATGACCTTAGTCGACTCGGCGCCTTCTTGAATCGACAAGACCTCCGGTGAGAAGCCGGGGTCTTGGGCCAAGCCGACGATGCGGTCGCGAATTTCTCCGGCCCGGCGTTTGGCCGGATAGGCTTCGATCCCACCCACGTGGAATAGAATCTCGCCGTCGATGATGACCGGCGCCCAGTCCTTGCCCTGATCGCCGGCTTGGCCCCAGGCCGCTGGCGCGGCCGAAAGCAAGAGAATCAGCGATCCCAGCATCGCGAGAATTTTCAGAATGGAAGGGCTGTTCATGCTCCGCAAAGATCCTCCCTCGATTATCGCCGCGCGAGGTTTTTGAAGTCCAATCATATTGCTTATTTTCAAGCGCTCGAGTAAAGCCACCCCTGTCCCCAGCAAAAAGACGCACAAGAGAAGGCTCGCTCTTGCCAAAGATTCGTGATTTCAATACCCTTATGGGCGATTCGCTCGCCGGGTGAGAGCCATGACCAATAGCCTCGAAGTTCCATTGCCTGAAACCCTTCGCGCGCCTCAAGTCATGATCTGGATGACCAATGAGGAGCATCGCTGCATCTACTGCAATGAATCGCTCCGGGAATTCGCCGGCGACATCGATCTGCTGGACAACGGCTGGCAGAAGCTGGTTCATCCCGACGACTTGAAGAAGGTCCAAGACAGCCAAGCCGATCTCCAATCCCAACCCAAATTCGGATTTTATCGCCAGGAATATCGATCCCGGCGGCCCGAGGGCCATTATGCCTGGATGCTCGACATCAGCTTCCCCCGCTTCGACGGCGACGGCCAATTCCTCGGCTACATCGGTTCGGTGGTGGACATTTCGGAACAGAAACACGAGGAGGAGCAGCTTAAGCAGCGCCAGATCGGCTTGGAGCGGCAAGTCCTCGAAGTGAGCGACCGGGAAAGACTGCGGCTGAGCAAAGGCCTGCAAGAGGACCTCTGCCAAAGCCTGAACGGCTTGGCCCTGAAGGCGATGGTCCTGGAGCGAAAGCTCCGAGCCGGTCCGACCCGCCCGGCGGCCAAGGTCGCCTCCGAGATCAGCGCCGGGCTCCATCAATTGGCCTTTCGAACCAAGGAAATTTCCCAATCGCTGTTTCCGGCCCTCTTGATCGACGAAGACTTCGCCTTGGTCGTCCAAGACCTCGCCGAGCGGACCCAGGAGCGTTACGGCGTCGAGGTCACCTGCCACTTCAGCTCGGCGGCGAGGGCGATGAATTCCGAAAGAAACCTCCATCTTTACCGGATCATCGAAGAGGCGGTGGACAATGCCGTTCGCCACGGCAAGCCCCGCCACATTAAAATCTACTTGGACAGCGATCCCGAAAAGGGCCACCGGCTGACGATCTGGGACGACGGGGTCGGATTCAGCGAGAAATCGGCCGACCGCGGTTTCGGAATCAGCTTCATGGAATACCGGGCCAAGCTGTTGGGCGGAAGGCTTCGCATCCAACGCCATCCGAACAAGAGAGGAACGCTGGTCCAATGTCGCTATTGAAGAAACAGGTCTCCTCCAAGAAAAAAGCGAAAAAGCGGATACTCCTGGTCGACGAGTTTCCCATCGTCCGCAGCGGCTTGACCGAGCTCTTCAAACGGACCGAGGACCTCCAGGTTTGCGGCGAAGCCGAAAGCCCGGCCCAAGTCCCGAATTTGGTCCGGCGGACCAAGCCCAACCTCGTCATCCTCGAGCTCCTGCTCCGCGGCAGCGCCAGCTTCGCTTTGATCGAGGAAATCCGCAGCGAGCATCCCGGCCTTCCGATCTTGGTCTATTCCTCGGAGAAGGAGTTTTTCCTGGCCCAGCGGGCGCTGGACGCCGGAGCCGAAGGCTATCTTCACAAGCGCGAAGCCGCCCCGGCCATCCTCGAAGCGGTCCGCTCGCTGCTCGAGGGAAAAGTTTACATTAGCCCCCTTCTCACCGAAAGCGCGAGCTCCCAAGTGGTGCCGCTCGGCGGATCCAAAGGGCTTCGCGGCATCCAGAAAATGAGCAACCGCGAATTGCAGATCTTCCAGCTGCTCGGCGAGGGCCAGAATACCCGGGAGATGGCGATGAACCTCGGCCTGAGCGTCAAGACGGTCGAGACCTACTGCGCCCGGCTCAAGACCAAGCTGCACATCCGCAACGTCAACGAGCTGCTGCGCTCGGCCACCTTTTGGATCGCCAAGCACGGCGGCGCCGATTCCAGCCGCTGAGTCATTTGTAGGGTTTGCCCTGACATATTCGATGGGCTCTGACCCTCTCACCAAAAAAATCTTCAATTTCCCCAGAAAATAGCCATTTTCCCCACCCGGCTACCGGTCCTTTGTCAGAAAAAACCCTTCTTGTCGCACCGAGTCGACGGATCAAAAATTTTTTCCACAATCCTCGAGAAGGAGGCTCAAAATGAGCATCTCAAAATGGAAATATTGGATCGCGGGCGGAATCGGAACCTTGATGCTGAACGGCGGCTCGGCGTTCGGCAGCGACTTTCTGAACTTGTGTCTCACCAATCACCAGCCGCCGGCCGGCGTCGACGTCAACCTGCCGGAGGACGATTCGCCGAAAGCCGGAACGCCCGGCTTCCCGGTCGACGCTTGGGCCTGGAACGCCCACGTCCAGACCTTGGCCGGCCATGACTACGCTTTCGGCTTCCTCTATCTATACCTGCCCTTCGACGTCCTGGTGGTCTTCGGCAATATCACTGACGTCGACGGCGGAAGCTATCACAACCAAACCTGGGCCACCTTCGGCATCCCCTACGTGCCGACCGAGGACGGCTACCTCGACATCCGCCTGGCCGACACTCCCATTTCTCACAATGCCCCGACGGCTAAAGGCTATGCCGGCGATTACCGGGTCACCCATGAGATCGACGACCTCAAGTTCGACGTCACCTTCTTCAACCTGAAGGACCCGATCTACCACGGCGGCGACGGCTTCCTGCCCTACATCGATCCCAGCACCGGCAACGACGTCGGGAGCAATTACTATTACAGCCGGGCCCGGGCCGCGGTCGTCGGCAAGGTCACCGACGGCGGCAAGACCAAGCTGGTCGTCGGCGAAGGCTGGTCCGAACGGCAGATGCCGGTCGCCGAGCAGGGCGACCTCAAGATGTTCTGGTACGCGATCCGCCTCGATAACGGCGAGGAGATCATGCTCTACGACATCACCATGCGGCAAACCGGCGAGCAGGTGATCGAGACCGGCACCTACGCCTTCGCGCCGCCCTTCTGCGGCTATGAAGAGCTGACCGGCGACGACTTCGAGATGACCACCGAGGGGAGCTTCATCAGCCCGGTGACCGGGACCGAATATCCGACGGTCTTCCACGCCGACATCCCCTCCCGCAACACTTATCTGACCCTGACCCCGCTGTTGCCGAATCAAGAAGTGTTCAACACCTTGGGACTCTTTCATTCATTCTACAACGGAGCGGCGACGGTCGAAGGAACGGTCGATGGCCAGCCGGTCTCCGGAACCGCCGAAATCCAAGATTGGATCGGCGGCCCCCCCAATCCGGTTTAGAGCGAGCGCGGCTATAGGGCCGTTAGGAGCGACCGCCCTCGAAAGGGGGCGGTCTTTTTATTTGGCGGATTTCTTTTTGGTCGTGGGAGCGGGAGTGGAATCGGCGGCGGCTTGGGCCTGCCGCTGTTGCTGCTCGACGAAGTTCAAGCGGAGATAAGCGACGGCCGCCATGTCTTGAACCCGAACGGCCTTGTCCTCGAACAGCGGAATCAAGTCCTCCTTCACCGAAGGGTCGTTGCGCATCGCCAGCGAATGGACCGCCGCGGCTCGAACGACCGGGCTCTTGTCCTTCAAGGCTCCGCGCAAGGCCTGGAGGGAAGCGGGGTCCTTGCCATGGGCGAAAGCCAAGGCCGCCATCGACTGGCCGTTGGCCTTGTGGTCGGCCATCAACTGGGTCATCGTCGAATAACCCATGGCGAGGCCGGGAACCGGAGCGAAGCGGATGCCCAAATGGAACATCGTCAAAAAGAAACGCTTCTTGCTGTTGAAAGTGGCCAGGGCCTGCCTTTGATGAGCGGTGAGAAAGCCGGAGCTCGTCCCCTTCTCCTTCTCCAAGACCTCCAAAAGCACTTGCTCGCCGGCGGGATCGCCCAGCATCCAGAGAGCCTGGGCCGCGCAGAAAAATACCTCGGGAACCGGGTCGGCCAAGGCTTTCTTGAGCGCCGGAATCGCCCCGGGGTTCTTGAGCGAGGCCAGGCTGGCGCAGGCCGCGGTGCGGACCTCGACTTTTTTGTCCTCCAAGGCCTTGGTCAGGAAGTCGAAGACTTTTTGGTGGGGACCGCCCAAGCTGGCCGCGACCACAATTTCGTAGCGCTTGTCGGCATCCTTGTTGGCCATGGCTTCGTCGATGATTTGCCAGGCCCGCTTTTCCGGCTCGGTGTCCGGAATTTTAGGCGGCTCCTTGGCGACGGCCCCCTGAAGAAGCGCGAAAGTCAAAATCATGATTCCGCCCAAGGCGCGGACCGGCGTTTTGGCAAACGGCATAACCCTCCCCCTGATTCAGGCGATGAAGCAAAAATGATCCGCCCCGGGGAGCAAAACCGCAATCAATATTTTTGTCGAATTGGCCCTCCTGGTCCGTCGTGCTAATGTTCGAACCCAATCGACATCAAGACCTTAAAGGAGGCCTATGAGCAGCAATAAAATGGTATGGACCGGAAGAATCCTCTCCGCCCTGATCGCCCCCCTCTTCGCCATGAGCGCGGTGATGAAGCTCATCGCTCACCCGAAGGCGGTCGAGGGGATGGGGCATCTGCAACTGCCTGCTCCCCTGCTCTTCCCGCTGGGCGTGGTCGAGTTGATCTGCCTGGTGCTCTACCTCATCCCCAAAACCGCGGTTTTGGGAGCCCTATTGCTCACCGGCTACCTCGGCGGCGCCATCCTCACTCATCTGCGGCTCAGCGAGCCGATCTTGATGCCGATCGGTCTGGGCGTCGTGATCTGGCTGGGCATCTATCTGCGGGAGCCGCGGCTCCGGCAGGTTCTGCCGCTGCGCCTTGCCGCTACATCGGCCGATAAGTGATGGCCGCCAAAACGGCGCCTTGCGGATCTTGAATGACGCAAAAACGGCCGACGTCGGGGATGTCTTGGGGCCCGGCCAAAATTTTGCCGCCCAGCTCCTTGGCGTTCTTCGCCGTTTCGTCGACGTTCTCCACCG
Source organism: bacterium (assembly GCA_035281585.1). Classification (NCBI taxonomy): domain Bacteria; species bacterium. Next base: position 5,300 of record DATEDP010000105.1, on the reverse strand, counting down.
TCACATAGCTCATCCAGGCCGTCGGCATCGGCCCGCAGCTCGGCGGCGGCTTGAAAAGACCGCCGAATTTGCGGCCGCCGACGCTGGCGACTTCGTATTCGACCGGCGAGTTGGGAAAACGCTCAAAGGTCCAACCGAATAAGGTTCCGTAAAACTTTTTGGCGGCCTCGGCATCGCTGGTGGTCAGCTCGGTCCAGCTGACCGCTCCGTGCTTGTTGAACAACTCTTCGTCCATAAGTTCTCCTTCTAGAGATGGCTATTTAGCCATACGACGGACGGGGATCCTAGGCTCGACATTTTATTTCTCGAAAGATTATATTTCCAGCCCGATCGGCTCATGTCGATTCAGCGACCCTTGCCCGTCGTGGGGATGAAAAGGAGGACAAATCGGATGGCAAACAAAATCTTCGTCAATTTGCCCGTCAAGAACCTCGATCGCTCGGTGAGCTTCTTCACCAAGCTGGGCTTCAAGTTCAACCCTCAGTTCACCGACGAAACCGCGACCTGCATGATCGTCACCGACGACATCTTCGTCATGCTCTTGACCGAGCCCAAGTTCAAGGGCTTCATCCCCAACGAAATTTGCGACGCCAAAAAATCCACCGAAGTGCTGGTCGCCCTCAGCCTCGAAAATCGCCAACAGGTCGATGAAATCGTCAGCAAGGCCCTTGCCGGCGGCGGCCGAACCTTTCGAGAGCCGGAAGATTTGGGCTTCATGTATGCCCACTCCTTTCAGGACCCGGACGGCCACATTTGGGAACCCTTTTACATGGACCCCAGCTTCATCAAGGAATGAATATGAAATTCGTCTGCTTAGGCTATATCGAAGAGAACAAGTTCGAATCCTTGTCCGAACAAGACCGCAACGCAATGGTCGACGAGTGCTTCAACTACGACGACCTCTTGCGGGCGAAGGGCCACTTCGCCGGCGGCGAAGCCCTCCAAGGCCCGCGCAGCGCGGCCACCCTGCGCTGGCAGAACGGCAAGGTCACGGTCACCGACGGCCCCTACGCCGAGACCAAGGAGCAGATCGGCGGAATCCTGATCCTCGAAGCCAAGGATCTGAAGCACGCCATCCAGCTGATGTCGGAGCACCCCGGAGTGAAAGCCGGCCCCTTCGAAATCCGGCCGGCCGCCGACCTGAGCGGAATGGTCGAGGAAAGCGAGCGGCGCCGGGGTAAGCGTTAGTGGGTATTTAGCCAATTCAAGACGTAATCGGCCTCTTCGTGCCAAGTCGGAAGGCCGAGCACGAAGTGATTCTTGCCGGGAAATTCCTTGTACTCGATCACCGAGCCGTTCTTCTTGTACTTGGCGAAATTGCGCCGATTGAGGTGAGCCGGCGCGATCGTGTCGGCGCTGCCCCCGATGAGCAATAAGGGTACATGGGGCTTGTCGTAGTCGACCTTCGCGGCATCGGTCAGGCCATCTCGGGCCACCAGCTTCGATTCGGGGATCGCGTTCGCCTCATAGGCCTTCCTTTGCTCCTCGAGCGGCATGCCATTGGTGAAGGCGTATTGCCAGGTCTCGAAGGACATCAAGTAGTCCTCCTTGGTCGAGGTCAAATAGCCCAGCGCCCGCCAGCCAGCCTTGAGAAAAGAAAACTCGTAGGGAAAAACGCCGAGCGGCGGAATCGAGTGGATGGCAACGCCGGCCGCCGCCAAGTCGCGATTGACCAAGACTTGGGTGATGCAGCCGCCCAAGGAGTGGCCGATCAGGATCGGCTTTTCGGGCAAAGACCTTATCACATCCGCATAATGGTCAATCACCGCGGCTAAGCGGTTTTGGGCGATCGGCGAATGGGGATGTTGCCGCCGCAGCTCGGCCGGATCGCCGTCCTTGTGGGGATGGGGCGGGGCCAGTGTCTTATAGCCCTTGCTCTCGAAATAGTTTTGCCAAGGTTCCCAGCCGCGATTGGTGACGAAGGCTCCGGTGACGAAGACCACATGCTTCGATTGAATGTTTTCCATGACGGAAGCTTAACGCCGTCGCCCCAGCCTTGACAGCCCCAATTTCGTATTCATCTGAGCCTTCCTATGGTCTCTTTTCCCGATACCGCGATTCCCGTCTTAGCAAGCCGCAACCTGGTCTTGTTCCCCGGCCAAGCCGTGCCCATGCGCATCGGCCGCGCCAAGAGCCTCAAGGCGGTCGAGCAGGCCCGCGATGGCCAGGGCTGGATCCTGGTCCTCGCTCAAAAAACGGGCAGCGACAGCCCTGAAAGCGGCGATCTATATAAGGTAGGGACTTTGGCCAAACTGAGCCATCTCTCCGGCAACCGCAAGGACGGTTATCAGGCCATCGTCACCGGCCAAGCCCGCTTCGAGGTCGAGAGTTTTTCGGACTCGTCCGACCTGCTCGAGGCCCATGGCCGGGTCGTGGAGGACCTCCCGGACCTGGAGGAAGGAACTTCGCGGGTCCTGGTCAAGCACTTGAAAGATTTGGCCAAGGAGCTGCTCTCCTACTTCCCCGGCGATTTGCGGAAGTTGGCCGGCTTCATCGACGCGATCGAGGACCCGGTTCTGCTCAGCCACACCGCCTCCCAGCACCTGGAGCTGGAGCTCCCCCAAAAGCAGGAGCTGCTCCAGCAGATTTCCTTGCGGCAACGCTACCTGAGCCTGCTCGACCTTCTGGCCAAGCAGAAGGAAGAGCTCAAGCTGCAGAGCGAGGTCAACCGCAAGCTCAACGAAAAGCTGGGCAAGCAGCAGCGCGAGGCCATCTTGCGCGAGCAGCTGCGGACCATCCAGGAGGAGCTCGGCGAAGGCAAGGCCGGCGCCGACAAGGATTACGAGGCCAAGATCGAAGAGGCCGGCATGCCCGAGGAGGTGAAGAAGATCGCCCTCGAGCAGTCGAACCGGCTCAAGAGCATCGGCGAATCCTCGCCCGAATCCCACGTCATCCGGAACTATCTCGATTTGCTGGTGGCCATGCCCTGGTCGAAAGCCTCGGCCGGCGACATCGACCTCGAGCTCGCGAGGCAGACGCTGGACCGCGACCACTATGGCCTCGACAAAATCAAGAAGCGGATCATCCAACACTTGGCGGTCCTCAAGCTCAAGAAGGAGAAGAAGGGCTCGATCCTGCTCTTGGTCGGACCGCCGGGCGTCGGCAAGACCAGCCTGGGCAAGAGCATCGCCTCGGCCCTGGGCCGGAAGTTCGTCCGGGCCAGCCTGGGCGGCGTCCGCGACGACGCCGAGATCCGCGGCCACCGCCGCACTTATATCGGCGCCCTGCCCGGCCGCATCGTCGAGGGCATCAAGCGGGCCGGGGTGAAGGACCCGGTCTTCATGCTCGACGAGATCGACAAGCTTTCGCGGGGCTTCGCCGGCGATCCGGCCAGCGCCCTCTTGGAAGTGCTCGATCCGGAGCAGAACAATGCCTTCACCGACCATTATCTCGACGTGCCCTTCGACCTCTCGAACGTCTTCTTCATCGCGACGGCCAACACCCTGGAGTCGATCCCGGGGCCGCTGCTCGACCGGATGGAGACCATCCAGCTCTCCGGCTACACGATCCCGGAAAAGCTCCACATCGCCAAGCAGCACTTGGTCCCGAAGCAGCTCGAGGAGCACGGCCTAAGCCCTGCCCAGCTCGAGCTGAGCGACGAAGTCCTGCTCAAGGCGATCGGCTCCCACACCCGCGAGGCCGGCGTCCGCGAGCTGGAGCGCAAGATCGCGAACCTCGTCCGGGCCTCGGCCGAGAAAGTCTTGGCCAAGGAGGCCCAGTTGCCGGTGCGGGTCCAAGTCGAGGAATTGGACGAGATCCTGGGCGCCGAGAAATTCTTTCATGAGGTGGCCGAGCTCTACACCCCGCCCGGCGTGGTGACCGGCTTGGCTTGGACCCCGCTCGGCGGCGAGATCCTTTTCGTCGAAGCCAAGCTGATGCCCGGTTCGGGCCACCTGACCCTCACCGGCCAGCTCGGCGACGTCATGAAAGAGTCGGCTCAGATCGGCTTAAGCCTGGTGCGCTCCAAGCTCGCCGGCTTGGCCGAGAGCTTCGACTTCGCCAAGAGCGACGTCCACATCCACGTACCGGCGGGCGCCATCCCCAAGGACGGCCCTTCGGCCGGCGTGACGATGGTCACGGCCTTGGCCAGCCTGCTGCTCAACCGCTCGGTCGATCCCAAGCTGGCCATGACCGGCGAGATCACGCTGCGCGGCGCGGTGACGCCGGTCGGCGGCATCAAGGAAAAGGTCATCGCCGCCCACCGGGCCGGCATCGAGCGGGTGATCCTCGCCAAGAAGAACGAGCGCGACCTGCGCGACATTCCGACCGAGGTCCGCGAGGGACTCCAATTCGAGTTCGCCGAGCGGGTCGAGGACGTGCTGCGCATCGCCTTGGGCGTGGAATTGCCCAAAGAACCCTCGCTGGCGACTTCGGCTTGGGCCGCGGCCTCCTAAAATTCGATTGTCGCCGCCCGGATTCCGGGAGTAGAGCCGCCGAATGGGAGCGACCCGCAAAAATCGACGGCCGATTTTCCTGGTCGCTTTCGCCCGCGGCGGCTCCAACCTCCTGCTCAACATGCTGCGAAGCCATCCCGAGGTCTGCTCGCCACGAGGCGAAACCCAGGAGGTCTTTTTGGGCAAACCCGATGAGAGTCCAGCGGTCCGCGCCGGCAAGGCGCTGCGCTACCTGCCGATCTGGCTCTCGCTGCGGGGGCATCGCCTGTCGGATCGGGATTGGCGGCCGCGCCCGGCCTTCGGCCCCGCCGCCCAGCGGCGCATCGACCGCATCCTCTACGACGAGAAGCTTCGGGCCCGCGGCGAAGGCCAAAACGAATTCATCCGCGAGAACGTCCGCTACACCGATACCGAGATCGAGGCCGCCCGGCTGCTTTGCAAAAATCTCAACGGCTTGATCTTCGCCTCGTATGAGTTTCATCGGATCTATCCCGACGCCACCTTCCTGGCCTTGATCCGGGACGCCCGGGCCGTGGTCGAGGGCCACCTCCGCCGCGGCCACGAGCTGGAAACCTTCGCCCTTAATTACGAGCGCGCTGCCCGGCAGATGACCGAGGACTCCCAACGGATTCCCCGCTACCGCCTCCTGCGCTATGAGGATTTGGTCGCCGATCCCTGGAAGACTCTCGAAGAGGTTTATCGCCATTGCGATCTGGACTTGGCTCAGGTGCCGAAGATTCGCCTCGAAACCAAGGCGGTCATGGACGGTGAGGGCAAGCACGTCTTCGTCCAGGGAGCCGAGGGCAAGCGGATGGTTTGGTATGACCTCGAGGACTTCCACCACCACATCGTAGGCCAGGCCAACGAGAATCAGATCCAGCGGCTGGGCTCCGAGCTTCGGGCTCG
>DATEDP010000104.1 GCA_035281585.1 bacterium | reverse complement strand
CCCGCGAGCATGCCCGACAGGGCGATTTTGGCAGCGGAGGGCGAGGCGTCGCGGTCGCTCCAAGCCCACAAGCCCACCGAGCCGAGAGTGTAAAAGGCCAGCTCGATGTCGGCATATTGGGAGGCGCCGTGCTCGGCGAAGTAGGGAGTGGAGGCCAGCAGGATGCCGGCGATCCAGCCTTGGCTGCGGCCGCGAAGCGCCTGGATCGAGGAGGTCAGGAGGCCGATCGTCGCCAAGGTGAAAAGGATCGCGATCGCGCCCGGCATCAGCGGCCGGGGCGCCCCGATGAATTTCCAAGCGGCCGCGATCGTCGCGCTGAGCATCAAGGGATAATCCATGCTGCGGGGCATTTCGGCCACGAAGAACTCGGGCCAACGTTGGCCGGCCTTCATCAGGAAGAGGGCTCGCATATTCCAGAGGTCCCAGGCGTCCCAATGGCCATGGGGGATATAGAGGAATTGAAGGATGGAGGAAGCCAGCGAGAGGAGCAGGATCAGGCCGAAGGCCCAACCCAGCTTTCTTTCGAAGGCGCCGGGCTCGATCGAGGCTGCCGAATCACCGGGTCGGCGACGGCTGGAAAGCCACCGAGCGACGCCGATCACAGCCAAAGTCACCAAGCCTTGGAAGAGCATGAAATGGGCCGAGGCCTTGCCGACGGCCAAGAGCCACCCGAAGAACAGCAGCGAGGAGAGGCCGAAGCCGAATCCGACCGCCAGCGAAAGCCGAGTCCAGCGCCGGCCGACCGGCCGAAAGAGCCCGAGCCAGGCATAGCCCAAGGTCAATGGGAGCAGCAGCGAGATCGCGATCTTGGCCATCGATATTGGGCTCACGTCACTCCTTGCGACGATAGAGGCTGGCCCCGCCGGGAACGGTCAGAACCAGCTCGTGGGTCGCGGCGATTTCCGCCGGCAGCGGGTTTTTATTCGGGCTGTAGTAAATCAGCCATTTTTCCTCCCGGCCCCTTCTGAAAGGCCGCGGCGCCAAGGCGTATTGGGCGTAGCGTTGGATGTTCAGGGGGGTTCCCTTGTCTTCCAGGAAATTGAATTTGTCGTGATAGGGGATGGGGCGGCGAAAGCGCTTGAAGAGCTCCACCAGCCGGCTGACCTCGTCCGTTTTGTAATAGGCTTTGAAGCTCCGCGCCCAGGACAGCGTCGACCAGCCGATCTCGACGAGGCAAAGCGAGACCAGGACGGTGACCAGGACCCGAATGCGCCGCGAGGCGAAGGCGTTCACGGCGAGCGCCCCGGCGTTTCCTGGATGTCGAGCACGATGGCTTGGAGCAGCAGCTGGAAGCCGAGGATCAAGGGAAGCAGCGAGAGCATGATGGTGCCGGTGGGGCTGGGGACCGCGGTGTAGATCGCCTTGATCCATAGATAGAAGCCCAAAAAGGTTCCCCAGAGAAAGAGGAGGCCGCCCAGCCCGAGAAAAAGGGCGATCGGAGAAAAGTCGCGCAGGACGTATTTTTGGTAAATACGGTAAAAGAAGCGCCTCAGCAGCAGAAACGGAAAGCTGAGGCCGACCTTGAAGGGGTTGAGGTCCGATTTCTCGTCGCCGTAGCGCGCCGGGATCGCGACGTCGATCACCCGGCTGTGCAGCAGGTTGAGGTGGACCAGCATGTCGTTCTCGAAGAAGTAGCCGCTGTGGATCTTGCTCCGGTCCAGGCCGGTCAGGGTCCGGACGTTGATCGCGGTATAGCCGTTCTGAGGGTCGAAGACATTCCAATAGCCCGAGGCCAGCTTGTTGAAGAAAGTCAGCCCGATATTGCCCCAAAGCCGGTGGGTCGGCATGGCCTGCAGCGCCTCGCCGGCGAGGAAGCGGTTGCCCTTGGTGTATTTGACTTCGCCGCCGAGCAAGGGATCGAGGAGCTCGGAGAGAAAGTCGGGATCCATCTGGCCGTCGCCGTCCATCTTGACCGCGATGTCGGCATCGAGCTCGATCGCCCGCTCATAACCGCGAAGGACCGAGCCGCCGACTCCGAGGTTCCGGGTGTTGCGCAAGACCTCGACCCGGGGGTCTTGGACCTCGGCGGCGGCCGCCGAGGTCCGATCGGCGCTGGCGTCATCGACGACCAGGATATGGTCGACGTATTCCGGCATGGTCCGGAGGACCTCCGCAATGTGACGCTCCTCGTTGTGGGCCGGCACGACGACCGCGATTCGTTTCCCTTGATACATGGAGGCTCCCTCGAGGCAAATGAAGCCGAAGGCCGCTGAGCGTCAATGAAATTTTTATTGCTTGTCGGGGCCGGATTGGCGATGCCATCGCCGAATGAGGGGAAGCAGCTGGAAGACCTGGGCCTACTGCGTCGCGGCCGCCGGATTCAAAATTTGGCTGGTGGCCCCTCAGGCCATCTCGCTCGGCACGAAGAATTCGCTCCAATGGTTGTATCTTGTCGTCGGCCAAGAGTTATCCCAGGGCCATTGGTTGGGCTCCTCGCCGCGCATGGCCATGCGTTTTTCGCCGGGCTATTCCTGCTGGATCTCCTTCAACCATCTTTTGGATATTCCGCTGCGCCTGGGAGTGGAAGCTCTCCTGATCTTGGCGGCCTTTGTCTTTTTATTGGCCCTGCGTCGCGCACGGGTGCCGGATTTCTTATCTTGCCTGCTCTTCACCTTGATCGTTTTCGACCCGGCGACCTTGGCCCTGTTTCAAAAAGTATCTCCCCAAACTCTCACCTGGCCCTTGATCCTGCTGGCCGCCGGCGGCTACTTCCTTTCGACCTACGCCGAAAAGCCCGCCTCGAAGGCGCTGCTTGGCCTGCTCGCCGGCCTATCCTTGGCCGCCTATTGGCTGAGTCAAAGCTCGGGCTTGGTTCCGGGCTTGTTGCTGGCTTGGATGATCCTCTGGGAGCTTGGCCTCCAGCCGCCCGGCCACTCTTGGGGCCGCCGGCTGTTATGGATCTTGCCGGTCCTGGGCCTCTTGGTGGGGCCGACCTTGATCTTCGACCTTTCGGTCCGGACCTTGAATCAAATCCACTATGGCCGCTTCGCCCTGCAAAAAGTGTCGACCCTGCGGAGCGATGAGCTGGTCCGATTCCAGGATGCGGCGGCCCGCGAGGAGCTTTTCGAAGACATGGCGGGGAATCGGCCGCCTTCGGTTCGGACTCTTCGGTATTCATCCACCAAATCCGATTGGCAGATCGACGCCGATTCGAGGCTCGACCCCGGTGCCTTCGTCTATCTCGATGTCAGCGGCGAGCGGCGGATCTTCCAGGAAGTGGCCCTGGCCTGGATGCCGGCGGAGGAGCTCGACCTGCTAGCGGCAGGCTTTGATTTCCAAAGTCCCGGATTGCGGCCGCGGGTTCTCGAGGCGATGCCGCGAGTCTATGGCTGGGCGGCCGGCTTCTTGCTGTTCTCGCTGCTGCTGACCGCGCCGATCGTCGCGTGGAATCGGCTGCGCGCCGGCGCTCCGAAGTCCGGTGATTTTTGGCTCTTCGTTTTTTCGGGGCTCATCGCCGTTTCGGTGTTCCAGGCCTGCGAAGGGGATTTACGAGGCTTCGATTGGATGGATGCCGCTCACTGGCCATTGGCGCCGGCGGTGGCCTGCCTGGGGCTGCTTTTGCTTCACCAAGCCTCGAAGGCGGTGGAGGCTTGGACCTTGCCGGAGGCTCCGCGCCGGGTCGAGCGTTGGTTTTTGGGCTATGCCTTGCTTTTCGGCGTTTTCTTCGTCTTCGCCAACCCGCCTTTTCAAGGTCCCGACGAGATCCGCCACGGCTTTCGCTCCTACCAGGTTTCCGAAGCGCTCCCGCGCTCGGCTGCGATCCCCCAGAGCCTGGTGACGGTGCACAGCCGATTCGAGTTTTTGCCCTTTCGGCCGGCCAACAAGACCAGCCTCGATCAGCTATTGGCCGCGTGGAAGATCCCGCTGAGCCCGGAACACCGGAACTTTCATGGTTCGACCGGCACGAGCTTTTTCCCGAACCTCCCGCAGGGCCTGGGAATGTTTCTCGGCCGGCAACTCGGGTTTCCGGCGGTCGGCTTGATGTACATGGGTCGGCTGTTCAATTTGCTCTTCTGGATCGCCTTGGTCTACCTCGCCATCCGCCAGCTTCCTTTTTACCGATGGCTGTTCTTCTTCGCGGCCTTGAGCCCGATGGGCCTCTATCAGGCCGCCTCGCTTTCCTACGACGCCTTCACCAATGGGATGTGCTTCCTGCTGATTTCCACTTTCCTCTCCCTCGGCTATGGCTCCGCGGTCATTCGCTTCGCGAAACTGGCGGCGATGCTGGTTCAAGGCATCTTGGCCTCCTTGGCCAAATTCCTCTATTTCCCGCTCGTCCTACTCTATCTCTTGGTTCCAGTGCGTCGGGTCGGCTCGGAGCTTCGCTATGGCGCCGTTTTTGCGCTGCTTTTGCTTTCGAGCTGGGGAGTCAACTTCCTCTGGAACCTCCAAAGCGGGAAAGTCGACCAGGTCCTGACGGCCGGCCAGGATCACCGGCATGGAAGCTTAAGCTTTATCTTGGGGCATCCCTGGGAATTCCTGGCCTTGGTGGGTCGGACTTTGAAAGGCCACCGCGCCTACTTGGAAGGCTTGATCGGAAACCTCGGCTGGACCGACACCCACCTGCCGGCCGGGCTTCTTTTCCTCTACGCGATCGGGTTTCTCCTGATCGCGCTTTGGGATAACCGGCCGGGGATTCGCTTGGGAGTCTGGCCGCGACTCCTCGCGCTGGCGGTGGTCTCCTTGGTCGGCCTCGCCCTGTTCGCCTTTTTCTACCTGACCTGGTCGCCGTTGGAGGCCTCGACGATCCTCGGCCTGCAAGGCCGGTATTTCATCCCCGTCGTTCCGGCCTTGGCCTTGGTCTTCTATTGGAACCGCGGCGAGGGCCGGCGGCTGCCGGCTTTGGACGCCTTGGTCCCCTGGCTTTCGGCCTTGGTTTTAGGGGTGGCCGGCGCCGTCCTGCTGGTCCGGTACTACCCCCTGTGAGGGAAGGAAGCGGTAGAGGTGCTTGTCGCCGTAGGACCAAAGATAGCGGAGCCGCGGCGAGCCATCGAGCAGCTCGGTGCGCGGCCCGGTGAAGACGATGTAATCGACGCCGAGCTTGGCGAAGGCCGGATCCTCGGGATGAATCTGCAAATGAACCGTGTCGGGCGAAGGATTGCTGATCCGATGGGCGGCTTTGTCGTCGCTTAAGATGAAAGCGACATGGGCATAACGATTGTAAACCTCCCGGGACTCGCCCTTCGGGTCCAACTTTTCCCACAAGGCGAACTGCGGATAGAAGTGAACGCCGCTCAAGGCTCGGACTCCCAGCGTCCGGAAGAGATTGGAAAGCCCCATTTCGTTGAAGGAGACCCAGGTGCTGCCGCCGGGGATCTCCCGGTTCAACTCCAAGATTTTCAAGGATAGAGGGTTGCCGCGCAGGAACTCGGTTCCGCCCCGGGTGAGCGGGTTGAACCAGGAGGTCGTGAGAATCGACACCGCCAGCAGGATGACCAGGCCCACCTTCTTTCGGAGGAGCAAAGCGGCCCCGATGGCCAGGAATCCGATCCCGGACAAGAGTAATTTCAAAACCGGGATCGAATCGAAGTTTTGCTTCAGCTTCCACCCGATCCAAGCCAGAAAGATGGCCCAGCCCAGCAAGAGCACGGTGGGGGTGAGGGCCCTCAGCCACTGGGAGCGGTACTCCGAGGGGCGGCTCAAGTAGAGCGCGGTCAAAGCCATGTCGGCGATGCCCAGCGCCAATCCCATCCGATGCTCCAAGACTCGATCCAGGAGGAGAGTGGAGGCCAAGCTTCCCGGCAATCCGACCATCATCCAAAGGCAGAGCCCGCCGATGTAGGCGAGCAAGACCCAGATCAAGGCATTGGCCCGGAGCCGATGGTAGGAGAGGAGGCAGCCGAGGCCCAAGAGCGGGAAAAAATAAAAAAAGAAGCTCGCCTCGCAGATGTTGGCCAGGGGACCCCATTCCCGGATGTAGCGGAAGGGGAGAAGGTAATTGGAAAAGAGTTTCCAGGCCTCCCAGCCGCCGCCGGCGACTTTACGGGCGCCCGGGTAAGCCGTCTGAGAAAGGATCTGAAAGGTGCCCGCGGCTTCCCGCCAGAAGAGGTAACAGATGCCGAGGCAGAGCAGCACCGCTCCCCCCAGGTTGAGCCAACGCCAAGCCAGGTTTTTCCCTAAGCGCGTTTCCGAGCGCTCCAATACGAAGCCGAGAAAAACGGTCAGTATCAGGTAGGCCAAGGGGATTTGATAGGGCGGATACAAGTATAAAAAAAAGGACACCCCGCTCCAGGCGCTCAGTGAGCCGAACAGCGTTGCTTCCAGTCGGGTATTTGCGCTGATGGTTCGGAGCGCGCCGTAAAGGGCGAGGATGGCGGTCGTGGTCAGGTGGGCGGCGCCATAAGACCAAAAAGCGAAGAAAGGCGAGAAGAGCAGCGTCAAGGAGCAGAGCAGCGAGAGCCAAAAGGACCGGCGGGTCAGGATTTCAAAAAACAAAAATAAGACGAAGAGCTGGAACAGCCAACGAAAGGTCCAGTTCCAGGATAAACCGAAATCATCGCCGAGAAAAAAGCCCCAGGAGGTCGGGCGAAAGAGGGCGGTCCAATGGAACTTCGGCACTCCCAAGACGATCATGTCCTGGCCATAGCCGATGCTGGGGTTCACCCGCGGAAAGCTCGGGTTTTGCGCGCTCTGCGAAAGGGCCCAGGGCAAGGCGACCAGAAAATCGTCGCTGCGGATCGATTGAGCCTGGCCCCACCAAATTTCCTTGGCCGGCGAGCCGTCGATGATGTTCCGCCAGGCCATCAGCGAATACCCGTGCAGGCGAAAGCCGAGGGACACGAAGAGCACCGCGAAAAGGGCGGCCACCAGCCATAGTTTTCGCTTGAGGGTTGCCGGCATTGGGGGGATGGTTTACCCGATGGCATTTTCCTTGTCCACGCGGAAGACGGAGGCCTTCCTCCGCGCCGGTCTTCTCCTCCTGGTCGCCGCCTCGACTCTTCCATTCCTGAATCACGCTTATCATATCGACGAGCCCTTCTTCCTGCGGATCGCCCGCCAAATCGCCGAGCATCCTGGGGATCCCTACGGCTTTGAATATCTTTGGCTGGAAAATCCTCATCCGATTTATCGGATCGCGGCCTCGCCTCCGCTGTTCTCCTACTTCCTGGCCTTGGCGAGCGGGTTTCGAGCTCATCCGCCGGAATGGTGGATCCACCTCTCGCTGGTTCCCTTTTCCGGCCTGGCGGTTTTGTCTTTTTACTCGATCGCCAGGAAATTCGGTCACGCCCCAGCGGCCAGCTTCGTCGGCGCCGCTTGGCTGGCGGTCACGCCGGCCTACCTGGTCATGCAGAACATGGCGATTCCGGACTTGGCGGCCCTGGCTCTGTTCCTCGCCGGATTTTGCCGGTGCCTTTCCGGCTGGCGAAGCGGGAAGCTTTCGACTTTGATCTTCGCCGGCATCCTGTTGGCGGCCGCGGCCTTGACCCGTTATTCGATCGTCACCATCCTGCCCTTCGTCTTGGTCTTCGGCTGGACCTATCCCCGCAAGCTGCGGGCGGCCGTTCCATTCTCGATCGCCTTGACCGCGATCCTCCTTTGGATGGTGCTGAGCCGGGCTTGGTACGGCGAAAGCCATGTCGGCTCGCTGCTCAAATCTCATTTTTTGGATGATCCCCGTTGGCTCGGCCGGTTCTTGGCTTTGAGCGCCCACTTTGCCTTGGCCGGCGTCCTATTCCCCTTCGTCTTGCTGGGAGGGGAGAGGAAAAAGTTGATCGGGGCCACGGTGGCGGCCTTGGCAGTGGTGACCTCGGTGGTGCGGTGGATCGGCCCTGAGAGCTTGGGGATGCCGATGAGGCCCTTTCCCGACTTGATCTATTGCGGGCTCGGCATGCTTTCCATCTTTTACTTTGGGATCTGGAGCGGCGGGGCCCTCATCGCCCGCTGGCGGTGGAATCCGGCGGCCGAGTCGATGGCGGAGCTGCGGACCGCACTCACCTTCCTTTGGTTTTTGGGCGCGCTGGCGCTGCCGCTGCTTTATTTATTTTTCGCCGCCAAATACCTGATCCCGGCCTTGCCGCCCTTTCTCTTGTTTCTGCTTTTCTTGTTCCGGTCAAAGACCCGGCTTTGGCTCGGGGTGTCGGCCTTGGCGATTCCCATCTCCTGGGTCCTGGCGATGGGCTTGGCCTATTCCGATTTTCAATGGGCCGAGGCTTATCGCCAGGCGGCGAAACAGCTCGTGGCGGAAGCCCGGAGCCAAGGCGTGCGCGCTCACTTCACCGGCCGCTGGGGGCTTCAATATTACCTGGAGGAGGCGGGCGCGGCGCCGCTGCCGATGTCCGAGGAGTCTTTTGGGCGCCTTCAGGACGGCGACTTGGTTTTTCAGCCGGAATACGCCGCCGAGCCCCGGCTTTTTCCGCCGCTGCAGGAATCGGGAATCCTGAAATTGAAGCGAGTCCGAAAAATACCGAAACCGGGGGCCTTCTTGACGCTTTCGCCCCCGCTGCGCGCCAGCTTCTACGCCAACGTATGGGGAATCTTGCCCTACACCTTCGGCTCGGCTCCGGCCGAGGCGTTCCGCTACTACGTCGTCGAGCTCGAAGGGAGATCGCCATGATCCCGGGCGAAATGAAGGCACGAAAGATTCTTTTGCTCGCGATGGGCCTGTTGACGATTCTCAAGCTGGCCTTGGTCTGGAGCGAGGAGATCACCGCCCGCTTCATGCCGGCCGATCAATCCTGGTATCTGAATGCGGCCCAAGAGATCGCCCATGGAAATTGGCTGGGAAGCCGGTCGCTGGAGGCCATGTTCCGGCCCCCCGGCTACCCCTTATGGATCTATTTGTCGGGTTGGATCCCGCTGCCGGCCCGACTGAGCATCGAAATCTTTTTCCTGGGCGCCGCCGGTTGCTTGGTCTTGGCCCTCTTGTCGGCGGGGCTCCGGCCTTGGGCCGCCGCCTTTCTCTTCGCGGCGCTCGCCTTTCTTCCCGATTCATTTCGGATCCACAACGAGCTCTGGGCCGAAGCGCTTTTGGGCCCGCTCCTCCTGCTCGGCCTCGGTGCGATGATCTTCTCCTGGACCGCCAAGTCTTATGTGGGACGTTTGGGGCTGACCGCTCTGTCGGCGGCGGCCTTCGCTTGGCTCCTGATCTCGCGCCACGAGGGGCTGTGGGTGTGGTCGATCATCGGGATTTTTCTGGCGATCAACGGGTTCCGGGCGGCCACCGGGAAGGGGCCGAAGCTCGATCGCGCAGGGCGGGAAGCTCTCGTGGCCGCGGTCGCGGTTGGACTGCCGCTCTTGGCTGGCCAGGCCGTGGCCTGGCGCAATGCCGAGCACTATGGGGTTCGGGCTCCCTCCGAGCTGCTCAGTCCCCACTATCGGGAGGCGATGGACGTCCTGACTCGGATTCAGGTCGACGAATATGAGTTTCGAGTTCCGGTCAACCGCGAGGCCAGGCGCAAGGCCTACTTGGCCTCGCCGACCTTTCATCAATTGGAATCCTATCTCGAGGGATCGGTGGGCCGGGGATGGGTCAATATCGGCTGCCTCTCGGCCAAAGTTTGCGAGGATTACGCCGGCGGTTGGTTCATGATGGCCTTTCGCGAGGCGGTCGAGGCCAACCTCGATCCGAAGAGCATCCGCGACCGGGATGAATTTTATCACCGAATCGCTTCGGAGCTCGGGCAAGCTTGCCGGGAGGGGAAGTTGCCTTGCCATCCGCCGAAGATGTTTTCGACCAGCGGTTATGCGAATCCCTTCGCCCCACTGCCATGGGGTGAGCTTGCCCGGTCTGGGTGGCGGGTTCTGAAGCTTCACTTCCGATCCCATGGCCTGAGCGCCAACCAGGACAATCCCACCTGGGTGAAGCCGGAGCTGAGCCAAGCCTACGACCGGTGGCTGCAGCGGAATCCATTGCATGTCCAAAAAGGCAAGCTCCAAGCTCGAGGTTCCTACCGGGCTTTCGCGGGAGATTCGGTCAAGGCGGTGGCCTTGGTCGATCGGCCCAGCGAGGTCTCACTGGCGAGACAGGAAGCCGGCGGGCTGGAGGGAAAATTTCAACTGCTGCCTTCGGTCGACCTGGGGAAATTCCCCTGGGTCCAACCCTCCGATTTTGTGGAGCCGGCGCTTCGCTTGGAGCTCGCTTCGGGTCGGGCGATGGATTTCGAGGCCCGGCCGGGCAAGCAGGAAAACGGCGGGGTCGAGATCGTCGTCGAAAGCCTCGAGGGGTTGAGAGAATATCCCGCTTGGAAAGGCCGGCTCCTCCGAGTTTGGGGAGCTTGGTATTACCCCTTGCTGACCGCCGGGATCCTGGCCGCGATGGCCGCGGGGCTGGGGCCAAGCGCGAAGCGGCCCCGGCTCGGCCGCGAATTTTGGGCGGCGATCGCCTTGATCGGAGGCGCCCTGGCCCTTCGGCTTCTGCTCCTGGCTTATCTGGATTTCGCTTCCTTCTCGATCGATCCCTATTTCCGCCTCACCTACGCTTCGCAGATTCTGGGGCTGAGCCTCGGGGTGCCGGTTGCTGCATCGCTTGGACGACGAAATGCATCTTCAGCTGCTTAGCGACGTCCAGCTTGTCGTGCAGCGATCCCGGGTAGCTGTTGGGGCAGCGGTCTTCGGGCTTGATCGGGCCGCCGCGCAGCAGGTCGAAGACGCAGCGCCGCGCCACCATCCGCTCGGCTCTGGTCTCATGATAGACCCGAAAAGTGAAGTTGTCGAACAAGCCCAGGCCCAGCAGCAAGGTCAAGACCGCGATCAAGCCTTGCCGAAAGGGAGCTCGCTCCGAGCGGAGCAGGGCGAATGCCAGCATCGGGATGAAAATCGAGAACTCGGCATAGCGCGAGGCCTTGGAAGCCTCGGGCCCGAAGCCGGAGCGGGCGAAGCTGATCAGGGCCAGCGAGGCGATCATGCCGAGCAAGAGGGCCAGCGGGAACCAGAGGTCTTCCGAGCCCCTCCAGACCCGCCAAGCCGCGAGCCCCATAGCGGCCGCGACCGCCGCCAGGCAGATCGAGGCGATCACCGGATGGAGCTGGGTCCAGCCGAAGCCGTTGGAAACCGCCTCGGCCAGAAAGATCAGGAAATTTTTCTGCCAGAATAGGCTGTATTCGGGATGGCCCGGAGTCTTTCGGAAGCCGTCGATCCAATAGTAGAGCGCGAAAGCCAGGAAGGCGAGCAGGGCCAAGGATTTCGAGAGGTCGCCGGGCTTCCGCCGGCGGATCGCCCGCAGCCAGTAGACGCCGGCCGCCGCCCAGAGGCAGGCGATGCCGTTGGCGAGGGAGTACATCGCGGCCAGCCAGAAAAGAAGCGCCAACCCGAAAGCGGTCCAGCTCTCGCGCTGAAACAAGAGCCAGGCGCCGACGATGAAGAAGAGGACGCAAAGGTGGGCGCAGTTTTGATAGGCGGTGGTGTGGTTGAAATGGATCATGTCGCCGAGCAAGGGCAGGAAGGCCACCGGCGCGAGCCAGGAGCGGCCTAGATAACGCTTGCCGATCGTCCACCAAGCCGTCAATCCCAAGACGGCGTAAAGGAACAAATTGAAATAAATCTGGTAAGCGAAGTTCATCCCGAACAGGCGATGATTGATGAGAAAGAGAAGCTCGGTGAAATAGAGCCGGTGCTCGTTGTGGAAGCGCAGGAAGTAATCGTTGGACCAGCCGAGGATCAGCCCGTTTCCGCCGAACTCCTCCCATTCGTCCCAATAGGGGATGTCGACCGCGGTCCGGACGATCGTCCAGCCGAGCGCGCAGGCGTAGGCCAAGACGATGGTCCAAGCGAGGTATAAAAAGAGTTTTGTTTTCCCGGAATCTGAGGCAGGAATTGGCGGCGCAACCGAGGGGTCATTCATGCGGCTAGGGAACTCCTGCCCGGG
Organism: bacterium; assembly: GCA_035281585.1. Taxonomy (NCBI): domain Bacteria; species bacterium. The sequence continues at coordinate 7,239 of DATEDP010000104.1, read as the reverse complement.
TTCTAGCCGGATAATCCATGCTTGAAAACGAAAAAAAACCGCGCGTCGCCTCCGGTCTCCAGCTTTTTTTGACCGTGGCCGCCAGCGTTGTCGCCATGGGGGCGTGGTTCCTGTGGTTGGGCGGCCGCCGCAACGTCGATGGCGACGAAGGGCTGTATTTGGAAGCGGCTCGCCTGGTGATGAGCGGCAAATCGCTCTACTCCGACTTCTTCTTCCAACAAATGCCGTTGACGCCCTACCTTTACGGGTTTTGGATGAAGCTCTTCGGCTCCGGCTTCCTCTCGGCCCGCCACTGCTCGGCCTTCCTCACCGCCGCGACCGGCGCGGTGATGCTGGTTTACGTCGCGCGAAGCACCCGCAGCCTGTTTTGGGTCAATGCCGCCGGCCTGATGTTTTTCGCCAACGGGATCATTTTGGCTTGGGCGCCGGTGGTCAAGACCCACCCCCTGACGATGTTCGCCTTGGTGGCTTCGGCCGTCGCGATGCTGGAGTGGCGAAGGTCCCGCGCTCTCGGGTGGTTGGCCGCCGCCGGTCTCTTGATCGGGATGGGAATCGGCGGCCGGTTGACCTTGGGCCCGCTCGCCGTTTTCTATTTCGCCTATGTGGCCTGGGATGCGCCGTCCCGCCGGATTCCCTCGCTGGCGGTCCTGCTGCTCTCGGTGCTCTTGGTCTCGACGCCGGTGTTTTATTTCTTCGCCCGGGATCCGGCGCTGTTTTGGAAATACAATTTGACCTATCACACCGAAGTCTACCCCGGCGTCGTCGACGCCTCGCGGCGCTGGAACACCGCCCAGGCCCTTCTCCGCCAAATTCAGGTCCTGCTCCTCTGCGTCGCTTCTCAGGTGACGGTGCTGGTCGGCTGGTCCCGGGAAGGCTGGAAGTTTCTGAAGTCGGACAGCGCGTTTTTGGCATTGCTGCTCGCGATCTTCATCGCGATTCACATGGCGAGCGCCGAGCCTTATACCCAGTATTTCTCCGCCGCCATGCCGCTGCTGATCCTGCTGACCCTTCCGGCCTTGCAGTGGCTGATCGGTTCGGCCCGACGAATCATCCCGATCGCGGCCCTGGGTCTCTTCGCCTTTTTCTATCTCAGCGGAGCCCGCTCGGCGATGGATTTCGAGATCGCCTCGATGCTCAGCAACCGGCCGGAGTGGGCCTTGGGAAGCTTGCAGCGGACGGTCTGGCAGGCCCGGAAAGTCCTCAAGCCGGGCGAAGAGTGCCTGACTTGGTGGCCGGGTTACGCTTTCCTGGCCAACTGCCGCTCGGTCGGCGGCATGGAAAACCACATGAGAAATTACGCCGTCCAGCGGAAGCTTCCGGACACGGTGAAAGAGTATCAAATGCTGCCCGACGAGGAGCTCTTGCTGGCTCTCCGGCAAAGGAAGTACCGGGTGGTGATCGACGGAGTCTATCACATCGAAAGCCCCTACTATTACGATATCCAAGCGGCGTTGATCGAAGGTTATTGGGACGTGGGCTACGGGGTTAAGGTAAGATCGCCAGCTTGGTTTCGGGCTTTACTAAATAGTAATTGAACCTCTCGGCTTCTTGGCCCGAGAAGTTGAAGGGCAGCGGGCCCCAGTGGTTCGAGTAAAAGCCGGATCGGGCCTTGGGGTTCATCGTCCTCAAGGGCAGATCGATGTTTCTCCCCCAAGATTCCCGCAGCTCCAAGCGGCCGCTCAAGGATTGGGGGATGTCGCCGGCGCTGGCATAGCTGCTGGTCACGATCAGATCGCCGGGCAAGGGAGCCCACTCCCGGGCCGCGACCAGCGGGAGCGGGAGCCCGCCCCATTTTTCCATGTAATACTGCCAACCCCAGTGGCCGGTGAACCACACGGCCCGCTCCGGCGAGAATTTTTGGGTCAGCGCCGCCCGAAGGTCGGTGCGGTAAACCCGTTCGGCCTCCCGGCGGTAGAGGTCGGCGAAGCTGAAGTCGGCCCAAGCCACGCTCAAGCTCAGCGCCAGCAGCGGCAGCAGGCTGAAGGCGGCGATCCGGCGCAGCCAAGTCGAGCTGACATACGAAAAGATCATCAAGGCCAGGGCCGGCTGAGCCAGTAAGAGATATTTCGAGGCGAAGTGGACGTAGATGATCGGCACCGCCAGCAGGAGCAGAACCCAGAGGGCCAGGGCCGAATTCCGCAGCGCGAGATTCCCGACGAGCTGGGGCCCGGTTTTGACTCGAAGCTCGTATGCCAGCTCGTCGCCCTCCCGCTTCTTGCTCCAGCCGAGGCAATCGACTTTGGCCAGATTGGAAGCCAGGAAGAGCCCGACGAAGAGGAGCAAGGCCGCTCCGGCCGCGAACCAGAGCGAGTCGGGAAAGAAGGCGAAGCGCTTGATGCCGGAGGAGCCGTAAATCGCGAAATCCAAGGTCAGAAAAGTCAGCAGCATCGCCCAGAAAGCTTTCCGGCGGCCCAGCCAGGGCAGGGCCAGCAGGGGCAGGAAGGTCGAGAGCGTCAAATGAATCCCGGTGCTCCACAGGCGGCTTTCCCAGCCCTCGGTTTTCGCGAAAATGGAGAGCACTTCGCTGGCATGGGAAGAGCCGCCGCCCATGCCGCTGATGAAGAGCCAGGCCAGCCCTCCGGCCAGACAAATCATGGAAGGCAGCGCCGCCTTCCACAGGGTGGCGGTGAAGCTCAGCCCCAATAAGAGATATACCAAAACCAAGGGCGCCGCATTGTAGCGCATGAGCACCGCGGCGGCGAGCAGCAGGCCGCCGGCGATTAGGTCGGCGATGCGATCTTTTTTCCAACCTCGAATCGAGACGAGCAGGGCGCCTAAAGCCAGCGACATGGCGGCGACGTCCGGCATCGCCATGTTGGCCGACACCACGAAAGCCGGCGAAGTGCCGATGATCATGGTGGCGAGAAGGGAATCGAGCCTTGAAAGCCCGAAGCGCTGGCCCAGAAAATAGATCGAGATCAGGGCGGCCATCGCGAAGGGCACCAGGCTCAGGTGGATCAGCCATTCCGAGGGAAAGCGTGAGGGCCAGCCCACCGCGGCCAAGTAATAGGGGAACAAGGGCGGAAAAGCCGCGATTTGGCGCATCGGCTCGTGGAAAGAATTCCAGAGGTAATGGAAGTCGTAGGGCTGAAGGGGATGCTCTTGGATTTGCCGGGCGATGCGGAGAAAGAGCGCCTCGTCGATGTGAAAGGCGTGGCCCAAAAAAGGCAAGGTGATCGCGAGGCTGAAAAGCCCCAAGCCCAGACAGACGAAGAGATCGGCGTGTTTCCGGAGGAAGGCCATGCGATACGAGGCTTTATGGCAAGCTTCGATTATTGCAACGGATATTTTGGGAAGATTGGGGCGCCGAGCCGGCCGGCCGGCTTTGGAAGATGGCCGACTTCGCCAAGCCGATTTTTTGGGCGGCGTAGAGCAGCGAGACCTTCAGGACGCCCAGGCCGTAGGTCACGCTTCGCCCGAAATTGATCGAAGAGCTGTCCTCGCTGTAGTGGGTCGGACAGCTGATCTCGCCGACTCGGAATCCCTGAAAGAAAATCTGAGCCAGCATCTGGTTGTCGAAGATGAAGTCGTCGGAATTTCGCTCCAAGGGCAGCTGCTCGAGGACTTCGCGGGAGAAGGCCCGATAGCCGGTGTGATATTCGCTCAGCTTCTGCCGCATCAGGAGATTCTGAAAAGCCGTCAGGAAGCGGTTGAAGACGTATTTGTAGCGCGGCATGCCGCCCTTCAAGGCGCCCCGGCCCAAGATCCGCGAGGCCAGGACGACGTCGTAGACGCCGCTGGCGATCATCCCGGCCATGGCCGCGATCAGCTTGGGCGTGTACTGGTAATCGGGGTGCATCATGATCACGATGTCGGCGCCGCGGCTGAGGGCTTCGGCGTAGCAGGTTTTTTGGTTTCCGCCGTAGCCCCGGTTCTTGGGGTGGACGAGGTGGTGCAGGCCGAGCTCCTTTGCCACCTCGACCGTCCGGTCGCCGCTGGCGTCGTCGACCAAGATAACGTCGTCGACGATTTCCTTGGGGATCTCCTCAAAAGTGCGGCGGAGGGTGAACTCGGCATTGTAGGCGGGCATCACGACCGCGATTTTTTTACCCAGAATCATAGGTCGGAATTTCTATTCCATCAGATGGCTCGTAGCAAGGGGCTTTAGACCCGCTCCGGCGCCAAGGCCCGTCAGGACTGGAAGTAGCCGAAGACCTGGGCGTGAACCTTGAAGAAGTAAAATCCAGCCGCCGCGGCCAGGCAGAATCCCCAGACCGCCGCGAATCGGCGTCCCTTGGCTCGGAACAAGGCGCCGAGCAGGCAGGGAATCGCGAGGCAGAAGACCGGCTCCATCGGCAATCCATAGCTCAGGATCCATTGGCTCTTCAGCAAAAGCCAAAGCACGATTTGCAGGGGAACGGCGAAGCCGAGATAGGCGGCCACCGAATCGCCGCGCAGCCCTTGGACGAGCAGGCCGAGGATCGCCAAGCCGCCGGGAATCCAGAGCAAGGGGTTGTTGGTGCAAAGGGCGGCGAAGCGCTGGCCTTCGGCGTTTTTTTCGGAATGAAACCAAAGCGAGCCCTGGCCCAGGAACCATTCCTGCCAAGTCGAGAGGCCGGCGTAGTCCTTGTGCAAGGTGCTTTGCATTTGGATCATGCGGCCGATTTGGCCGGGAATCTCGGGGGGCCCGAAGCCCAGGACGCCGTAACTCGCCGTCCAAGCGAGGAGGATCGCCGCGGCCGCGGCGCCGAACAGCACCGGCAGGCTTTTTCTCAAGGGCAAGGAGCTGCTCACAAAAATCAGGCCGAGAAAAAAAAGCGGGAAGAGGGCGGCAACGATGACTTTGACCGTCGTGCCCAAGGCGGCCAAAGCGCAGGCGAGGACGATGTAGCGCCGCCGCCCGGCAGCGGCCGGCTGTTTCAGCACCGGCAAGAAAGCGGCGAGGCCGGCCGTGTAAAACAAGGCGGTCGGCATGTCGAGCATGGCCAAGCGGGCATGAAGGTAGGCGAGCGGCGAGGCCAGCCAGAGCAGGACGGCGAGGATTCCCCATTCCCAAGCTCCCAGGTAGGCGGCGGCGAGGAAAAGAATCGCTCCGACTCCGGCGGCGCTCAAGGCCGAAGGAAGCCGGTGGGCCCAATTCCGGTCGCCGAAGATTCGGATCGAGGCGGCGATCAGTTCCTTGCCGAGGGGAGGGTTTCCCGGGTTGCGATAGGAGGCCTTGTCTCCGGTCAAATAGCTCCGGGCGGCGGGCACATGATAGGCCTCATCCCAGACCTGAATCGGGGGAAAGCCGAGCCGGAAAAGGTAAAAGGGCAATAAACAAAGGAAAATTCCTAAACCTCCCAGGAGGAGCCGAGCATTGTTTCTGTACATAGTATAATGGCCTGAAATTTTTGGAAAATTTTGCTTGTCACCCTACCGGAGTGCCGCTAATTTAAGAACCAGTTTTTGGTGGGTCCTTATTCAGCCTAAGGAAAGGGCATGAACTATGAAGCTTTTCTTCCGCAAACACGGTAACTCCCTATTTTACATCTTGCTACCGGTTCTTTTCTTGGCTTTGACGGTGGCATTCATTCAATTCACCCCCCGAGTTTCTCAGAGCGAGCCCGGTGATGTCTGCGAAAGCGACGATCAATGTTGCACCACCAGCGGTTGCGGTCCGCAAGAGATCAGCGAGATTTGCGACGTCGACACCTGTAAGCGTATCAACGTCGGTTGCGACGAGGGCACGGTCAGCGATAACGGCGTCGATTGCGTCTGCCTCGACGACGAGGGACAAGTCATCGGCGATTGCGTGGTTTGCGAGCCCGGCGAAGTTTTCATCGACGATGAGTGCCGCCGCATCTGTGGTCCCGACGAGGATCCGGATGAAGACAATTGCCAACCGGTCGGCGCCTTCATCGAAGGCACCGGCATCGGCTGCAGCCTGAGCGTCGCGGCTTCCTCGGCCCCGGCTCTGCCGGCTATGCTGATGGGCTTGGGTCTGGCGACCGCCGCCTTCGTGGCTCGACGCCGTAAGTAAACGATTTAAACACGGTCTTCTTAAAGCCCATCCTGAGGCACTCAGGGTGGGCTTTTTATTTCCCCTCCCCCCTTGCGGGGGACCAAAAAGGCAAACCGGCGACTGATGTCGCCGGGCAAACTTTTTGGTAGAGTTGGACTTTTCCGAGCTTGCTGTGATTTCGCCGTAGGCGAAATCGGGAGAGGGGGCGCGGCAAACCACATGGACTCGTGGCAAGAACTCAACCATCGCATCATCGCCTGCCGTCTCTGCCCGCGCTTGGTTGCCTGGCGCGAGGAAATCGCTCGAGTCAAAAAGCCGGCCTATGCCGATCAGGCCTATTGGGGCAAACCGCTGACCGGCTTTGGCGATCCCCAAGCCGGCCTCTGGGTCCTGGGCTTGGCGCCGGCCGCCCACGGCGGCAACCGGACCGGGCGGATTTTCACCGGCGACCGCTCCGGCGATTGGCTCTTTCGCGCTCTCCATCGGGCCGGCTTCGCCAATCAGCCGACTTCGGTTTCGCGCGACGATGGATTGCAATTGCAAGGCGCCTTCATCAGCGCGGCGGTGCGCTGCGCTCCGCCCGGCAACCAACCGAGCCCCGACGAACGGGACCGCTGCTTTCCCTATCTCCAAGAGGAATTCGCCAAGCTGAAGCGCGCGAAAGTCCTGGTTGCCCTGGGCGGCTTCGCTTGGCAGGCTGCCCTGCGCTTGCTGAAGTCGGTGGGCTGGGAGTTGAGGCCGCGGCCGGCGTTCGGCCATGCCAAGGAAGTCCGGCTCGGACCTTGCGTCCTACTGGGGTCTTTCCATCCGAGCCAGCAGAACACCTTCACCGGCAAATTGACCGAAGCGATGCTCGACGCGGTCTTCGAGCGGGCCCGGTCGATTTTGCAGCGAGGCATCGAATGAACTATCTCTATCTTTCGGCAGGCGGAATTTTGGGAGTGATCGCTCGCTATCTGTTCGGCGGCTTGACCCACCGCTGGCTGGGGCTCGGCTTTCCTTACGGGACCTTCGTGGTCAACCTGAGCGGCTGCTTCGTCATCGGCTTGGCCGCGACTTTAGCCGGTGAACGCCTGCATACTTCGGACCCGCTGAAGCACTTTTTCTTCATCGGCTTTCTCGGGGCTTACACGACCTTTTCCAGCTACATGTTCGAGAGTTTTTCCCTGATCGAGCGTGGGGAATGGGGCGTCGGTTTCGGCTACTTGCTGGGGAGCGTCTTGTTGGGATACCTGGCCTTGTTCGCCGGGGTAGCGTTGGGACGGGCCCTTTAGGCCTTTTTCTTCAGCGATTCG
>DATEDP010000103.1 GCA_035281585.1 bacterium | reverse complement strand
GGTCAGATTGGCCAGGTAACGGAGCATGGCGTTCTTGCCGACGCCGGTGACGGCCATGAGATAAACCGGAGTGTTGGAGATGATGCCGGCCATCAAACCACGGAGGGCTTCGATGGTCGGGCCGATCATGGTGAGCTTCTCGGGACCGGGGATGAAGGCTCGCAGCTCCTCCAGCTTCTTGGCGTCGAAGGGCTTGCCCGAGCTGTCCCGGCCGGACCAAGTCGGCAGATGGGCTAGACCTCCGCCCAAGTTCGCCGATGCTTCCTGCCCGACTTCCGAGACTTCGGTCTGCAGTTCTTCATCGACCAGCTTCAGCAAGTCCCTTCCCTCGGCAGCCACTCGTTGATCCCAGCCGGGCTGGAGGCCATCGAGCAATTGAACGGCTTCGATGCTGACGGTGAGGTCGGCCGCGACTTCCTGGATCATTGGTAAAACCGCCGCTTCGACCTCCGGGCCCCTCATTTCCAATTTGCCCAGGGCCCAAGCCGCCTCCCAGCGGTTGAAGGGATCGGGATCCTTCAAACATTCCAGCAGGGCGGCTTGAATCGCGGGCCCACCGATCTGGAGCTCGACCAGCGTTTCGATCGCTTTGGATCGAACATGCTCAATGTCGCTGCCGAGGCTCTTCACTAGGCCTTGGGCGGCGTAGGGATGTTTGGGGTCGACCTGGGCCAAAAGGAGCATGGCCTCGAAGTCGCCGCTTTCAGCCATGGCTTGCAGGGCTTTTTGGACATATTCGGATTCCGCGCCGACCAGGTGGAGGGCTCGATCGGCGATGGCCTGGATTTGACCGTCCGATGAGTTGAAGAATTCGAGCAGAGAATCCAGATCGGAGGTCGTGGCTTCGCCCAATCGCGCCAGGATTTCGATGGCCCTGATTCGAAAACGGGGATTGGGATGGTTCCGATGATCCTGGGCAAATCTTCTCAGCTCTTCTTTCATTCCCCAATGAAAGAGGAGATCGGCAACTCGATCGTCGGAAATATGATGCGGGTCGCGAAGCCTTTGGACCAGCGTCGCTTCAAAGAGGGGTAAGGGAAGCGGCTCCAGTTTCTTCAGCTTTTCGACCAAGTTCAAATAACGGGCGTTGAGTGCTTCGTGAGGCAGCAAGCTGGCCAGGGTTGCATCGATTTCGGAGTCGTTTTGGCCGAGGTGTAGCAAGGCGACGGCGGCGTTCAAAAGGCAGTCGTGGTCCCGTTCGTCGAGCATTTCCCTCAATCCGGCGATGGCGGGATGGCTGGCGATGCCCAGTTTGTAGATGCATTCTGCGGCCTTGGCCCGAACCCGGGAGTGGTCATCCTTGGTCGCAAAAATCAAGGCTTGCTCCACCGCCTCGTCGGCAGCCTCCCTGGTCAAGAGCGAGATGGCCCGAAGGCGAATTTCGGCTGACTGATGCGCGGTCAAAGGAGCGAGGACGGCGGCTAAGGAACCGGGCTCCGAGCCATTCCTTTGCAGGAGGTCGACGGCCTCCAATTGAACTTCCGGCGAAGAATCTTGGAGCATTTTCACGATCTGTGCGGTGACACCGGCATCTTTGGTGTCGAGATCGCGCAAGGAATGGAGAATATTTTGGCGGACCTTGGCATCGGGATCCCTGAGGTAGGCCAGGAGTCGGGGCAAGCCGGATTGCAGCCGATGCTGGGCCAGCCATTTGCCTTCATCGATGCGGCCCATCCCGAGATGGTCCAGAAAGCGATCCGCCTCGGCCGGATCGGCGTTTCGCAGATAAGCGACCTGCCATAGGTTCCATTCGGTTCCCTGCATCTCGGCGATTTCGCGGTAGATCGAGGCCCAATCCGAAGTCGATTCCTTGGCCAGCCGGCGGCGGATCTCTTCACGGCGGAAGTCCGTGCCGGACCATTTGGGCAGTTGGTCGAGGAGCTTCCGCAGACCTTCATTCTGGTTTTCCTCGGACTCGGAAACCGAACGACGAAGCTCTTCCGACAGGACATCTTGGATTCTTCCCCGGGCCGGGACTTCGGAATCCCAACCGGGAAAGATTTTTTGCAAGGTCGCGAAAGCGTCTTTGCGCACGTCTTTGTCGGGGTTTTCCAAAAGCCCGCGGAGGGTCTCGAAGATTTCGGGGTTCCGTAGGCCAAATTCCACGACCAGCTCGTGGGCCGGCCGGCGACTTTGCTCATCGTCGTTGCCGAGAAGGTCGAGCAAAACACGGTCAACCTTCCCCCGTCCCAGCTTCTGTAAGGCGCGGAGCATCTTGGCTCGATCGCGAGTGCCGGAGAAGGGAATACTATTTTCGAGTGCTTCGAGCAGGATCAGGGGGGCCTTGCCGGCCAGCTCGATAGCTTCGGCCACTTTTCGCCGATAAAAGCTCTCCCTTTCCTTTCCCTGCAAGGTTCGGAGCAGGTTTTGTTCGATCTCTTGGTCTTGGAAGCCAAGGGCCGCTAAAGCGCGCAGAGACATGCTTTGACGGTCGAAGTCAAGAGACTGTTGGCGTAAAACGCTTTCGGTAGTTTCGTTCGCGCTCCCGAGCCGCCCCAAAGCTTCGATCGCCAGCTCGGCAAGTATGTCGGCCTCACCCTGGATCATGCTGATCAGGGCCTTTTCCACCGCCTCATCTTTGACTTCGGCCTCGGAGAGAATCAGGATGGCCGTGTACTGGCGGCCTTCTTGATTCAGCAATTCGAGAAGGCGTTTCTGGGTTTGGGGGCGGACTCGGCAGAGAGCGGCAAGATGTTCCTGAATGAACTCGCCGGCATTTACATTGGCCCATTTTCCCAGCAGCAAGTTGAATAGAACTTCTTCGACCTCGTCGTTATGGCTTCCACGCTTGACCAAGGCGGCCGCGGCATTGAGACTCAGGTAAAAATCGGAATCGCGCAGTGCCCCGAAGAGCAAGGCTTCCGCCGAGGGATGGGGAGCGCGGAGCAGCCCCAAGGCATTGACGGCACGAACCCGGAGCGACAGGTCCGGATCGTTATAAATGGCGACCGCCCGCTGGGCTCCGCCTTCCACCCGGTAATTGGCGATCCATTCCAACTCTTCCAGCGGGGACCAGCCGACTTGCCCCAGCACCGTCTCGACCGTCTTCGCGTCAGCCTGGGCGAAGTGCTCGGCAAGCCACACGTCGAGCGCCATGCCGTCGACCTTGGCCAAGCCCTCATAAATGTCGCGGATACTGGAAAAGTTTTCTTGGGCCAGTAAACCCCGGATTCGGCCTTGGATCGCCTCCTTCTCGAGATCCGGCGACGATGGGTTCCGCCACTTCGACAATTGATCGAGAAGCTTTTGCAAGCCTTCTTTCTGCTCATGCTCGGAATCGGACACCGAGCGAAACAGCACTTCAGACAGCACCTGCTGGACGGCTCCGAATGGAGGAATGGCGGAATCCCAACCGGGATATTGCCGGTCGAGTATTTGGCGAGCCAATCGCTGAACCCGAGTGTCTTGATGCTGGAGCCGCTGAAGCAGGAAACTCAGCTCCACTAAAGGCTCTGCCCGATTCAATAGGCGCTTCATGGTTGCCAATTGCGCGGAGATATTGGGATGAGAGATCCCGAAAGCGAAGATTTCGGCAAGGAAAGAGCGATTGACGCCAAGTTGAAAGGCGCCCTCGATCATTGCATCGGGATTTTCGACGATGCCTCGCCGAAGGACGCTCCCGATCTCGGGATCCTGGACTCCGAGACGGTCGAGCCCAACGGCGGCCCAAATCGCGAATTTAGGGTCCTGGATTTTCAGGCCGTCGCGCAAAATGCTTTCGGCGCTCTCGGGGGCCCTCCCCATTCGCGTCAAGGCGGCAGCCGCCACAATTCGAAGCTCCGGATCATCCGAGCTTAACCAGGCGCTCAGGTTCGCCTCCAGCTCCTCATTCCGGCATCCTAAATCCAGCAAACACTCCAGGCAGCGAAGGCCCACATCGCTTTGCTGCTTCGAGAGAAATAACGCAACCAAGGCCGATTCCACGGCCTGCCCCTTTAAGGATTTTCCGCGGATGATATCCAGTGCTGAATCCACCACTCTCGCGTTTTCGATGTGGAGAGCCCGCAGGACGACACGTTGAGAGTCTTCGGAAATCTCCTGGAGGGCGCCCAGGTTTTGGATCGCGAGGCTGGCTTGGATGACGTCGGCATGTTCGAAGCGCTCTCGTTCCCGGGCCTCCAGCTCGCCGATTCCCGGATGGGAGTATCCCAGCTTTTGCAGAGCCCCGGCGGCATGGGGTCGGACCGGCGAATAGCTGTCCTGGAGCGCCGCGACGAGAGCCGCCTCCACTTCGGGGGATTTTACTCCCAAATTTCCAAGTGCGGAGGCCGCATGGGATCTTAAAATGCCGGGACCCCGCGCCAGCGCCTCAAGCAGCCAGGGAACGCCGGATTTGATTTGGTGGGCGTCGATCCACACCGCCACCTCGTTGTCCGACCATTCCGAAACCGAGTCGAATTCCTCTCGATCCAGCTGAGTCAAGAATTCCTCGAACGCTTCGGGGCCGGCATCTCGTAGCGACCGACCCGCCCAGGCCTTCAAGTTCAAATCTTCTTGCGCCGCTAAGGCTGAATAAATGGCGACTACGCCGTGGATCCCCTCTTGCCGGAGCAGAGCCTGGATTTTGGCGCGAAGGACCGGATGGCTTGGAACCGATTCGGCACCCGCTTCATGCCTGAAGCTCTGCTCGATCCCCTCCACCATCGCCCCTTGGCTCAAGCGCACTTCCTCGATCATCCGAAAAACTTCTTCCCTTTGGGCGATCTCGGTGAACTGCATGCCCAGCACCAGGTGGAGGATCTCGAAGACCGACATGAGATTTTTCTGGAGGCTCAGGGCGCTTAGCATGTCTACCGAGCGCAGCATGTCGCGCAAGGTGATGGCCGAGCCTTGCTCAGCAAAGTAAGGCGAGACCTTGTCGTGGACTTCGACGATGACGCTGGCCAGGCGCTCGATATCGCTGCGCGAATCGACTTCGGCCTCCGCGGTTTGGCTCAAGGCTTCGGTTAGCGCTTGGGCCACTTGTTCTTGAGCTGTATTGGGTGGCTGCGCCGCCGGCTCTCCTTCCTCGACGAGGCGGGAAGATTCGCTCCGGAATGAACCGACCAGGCGGCGCAGAACGAAGAAAGTCCCAAGGGTCAGGACGGCCAAAACCACCATGCCCGGACCGGATCCGAAGAAGGATTGGGCCCAATCCGGCAAGAGCTCCCTCGCGACCTGCAGGAAATCCGGCAGAGCGGATTGCCGCGAGCTACCGGTCGAAGCCTCGGCTAGCGCCGGCTGAAGCATCAGCGCCGCTCCCGCCGCCATGGCGGCCACTGCGACCGGCTGAGTCGACTTGGTGAGCCGTGTCACTCCAGTTTCCGAAGTATCTCGTTTTTTTCCGCCGCCTCGACCTTGGTCCTGGTCGGAGCCTTTCCGCTTATTTTTCTTTTTCGATTCCTCGTTGCTCCGTGGCCTCTCCTCGCTCAGTGCTTCCATCGGCGCGCGCCGCTTGGAGTCTTCGACTGCGGGCACCGCCATGAAGCCCAAAACCATTCCCGAGGCCGGGCCGGCGGCTTGAGCCGCGGCCGGCGAAGGCGCCAAGGACAAAGTGGCGCCGCCTTGAGAGCCCCTCGATTTCGCCGCCGCTGGGGAGCGCTTGGCCGCGGAAATTCGGGAGACGCCTTTCCGGCCTCGCGGTGCGACGGCGGCTGTAGATCCGCGAGCCTCGGCTTCCATCGTCTGGGCCACCTGGGTTGGCGGAACTTTCAAGGCTTCGCCAGCCTTCACCCGGTGGCTTCGAGCTTGAGTTTGCGCATTGGCCACGCCGACCACGCCGGCGACGCCCGAAGCCATCGCCACGCTGCTGGCAAGACCCGGACTAACGCCGGGTCGGAGCGGAAAAGCTTCGCCGTTGACCGCTGCCTTCCAAGCTTGGGGGATTTGAGCATTGTCGTTGGCTACTTCCGCGGTGGACCAGGGGCCTTCGAGTCGCGGGAGATCTTTCGCTTCTTCCGGGGAGCCGGTTTCTGCTTCAGCTTCCACCCGCTCGGTGGTTTGGGACTTCGAGTCGGCTTCGGCGACAGCCGGCCGGACTTCGCTTTGTTCCACCTCCGACTCGGATGAAACTTCCCGACTCGCCGCGGTCTCCCGCACCGTTTGATTTTCGCCCTTCGAGCCGGTGGTAGGAGACGATTCCGGTGAATGGGCGACGAGCAATCCCTTGCTTCCTCGCTTGACCGTTTCGAAAAGGACTAGGGGCAAGCCCTCGGCTTTTTCTCCCAAGCGGCTCCGCTCGAATTCGAGGAAGGTTCGGGCGGCCGGCCGTTTGACCTTCCGAATCAAAGCGCCCTCGGCATCGACCAGGAAAAATTCGCGGCGCGAGGGATCCAACACCACTCGCTCCCCTCTTTCCCGGAACCCACGGAGCAGGCGGGCTTGGTTTTGCTTCTCCTCGGCCGTCACTCGCGTTTGAGCGATCGAGGCGATTCCACGGGTGCCGCGGCCGATGACCTGCTTGATGAGACCCATCTTGGCGCCGCCAAAGGCGCAGACCGAAACGATGTCGGTGAACTCTTCCAAGCTCAGCGCTTGATAGCGGCCATCCAAAACCTGCCGGACGTAAGCATCCAAGACTTCTTCGAGGACCTCCTTGCCGGTATCGGCGGTGAAGCGCAGCGCCCCGGCCGCCGGATTGGCGAAATACCGGGCCCACAGCCCTTGCAAGGCGTTTTTGCGGGTTGCCGCGGCATGGGGCGGCAAGGGAGCGACCACCGCCATCGAAAGGCCGGTGGCGAAGGCGTCCTTGAGCCAGCTCAAGACGGTGTCGGGCTGGACCTGGAGCTGGCCCGAGAGGTTGGACGCCATGTTCTCGGCGCTGGAGATATAGGCACCGAGGCCGGCGGCCCGCAGGGCTTCGCTGTGGCGAAAGGCCTCGAAGAGCGCCCGGCCCGGCCGTAACGTTTTTTGAGCTTGGAGAGCTCCCGAAACGACCTCGGCCGATTTCTCCAAGGCTTGGACCGGTTGACGGGCGGCGCGCAGGGCTTGGACCCACTTGCGCGCCGATTGCAGGGCCCGCATCGAGATCCGGGCCGCCCCGCCGGCGCCGGCCGAGACGAGCGACAGGGCGATGACTTCCAGCGTGGTGGCGCCGAGGCTGCTGATTTCGGCGCTCCAATCGGTGGCGGCGGCCGAGAAGCCTTTGTAGAGGAGGCCGCCGGCCTTGCTCATGGCGTAGATCTCTTGATTGACCCGACGGATGTCGCCGGCGCTCTCGGCCGCTTTCAGCTTTTCGATGATGCCGTCGATGGCCTGGTTGGCGGCCCGAATGTTGGGAATGTC
>DATEDP010000102.1 GCA_035281585.1 bacterium | reverse complement strand
CGAAACCAAGGAAGAGGTCGAAGCCCAGCTTGAGCGCTTAAACGAGCTGATCAAGCCCGACGGCATCCTCTACGAGGCCTTCCAAGCCGCCGAGATGGACGGAACCGAGCAGGTGATCGGCCTAGTCCAGACGGTGGCGATTATCCTCGGCACGGCCCAGGCCACTCGAGGAGCGAGCTTGGCGGTCGAAGGCGCCGAGGCCGTCTTCTTAGCCGACAAGATGTTAAGAGGCTTCTTCTGGGGCGCCTATATCGCAACGGCTGAGAACACGATTGCGGCATCGACTGGAGAAGTAAGAACCGAACGAGATTCGCTAGGAACTTGGGTGAAGGACGCCGTCTCGACCGGCGCCTCGATGGCTTTGGTGATGCCGGCGGCCGGCAGCGTCGGCCAGGCCTTGGAAGGCAATACGCTGAAGAATCTGGTCTCGCGTTACATCGGCCAAGGTCCTCGCGGCTTGCTGCACCTGGCCGCTGACACTGGTCTCGAAACCATCGAAGAGGCCGTCGACCAGCAGCTCCGCAAAACCCTCGACGGCAAGGCCAACGCTTTGAGCTTCAGCGAGATCAAAGAGCTCTTCAAGCTCTGTCTTGCCGGCGGGGGACTCCAAATCGGCGCGCTAGCGAAAAACTTCCAAGGCCAAGTCGAGACCAAGACTCTGAAAGAAACCGACGCGGTCCGGCAGCCCGAATCCGGAAGAAATCCCTTACTGAATCCGCTCTTCGCGCCGATGTGGATGCTGATGGGTATGGGTGGCTTGGGTGGAGCCGACATGGGCGCCGGGAGAGAGGTTTCCTCGCCAGATTCCACACCAGCCCCATATGGTTTGAAACTGAGCAAGGGGCAGGGAGCCTATCGAGAAACCAGTACCTTGGATCCCAGTGGTATCGAGATCCTAGGTACCCACGACAGTGGGACTCCAAAAACGGTTCAGCTCAAGAGCGAACAGCAAATCGGAGAGGATTACTTCCCAGCGGGAACCCTGCTTTCCTTTTCCAACTCGGGGAAGCTTTTCTCGATCACCTTGGGTCAAGCCGTTTCAGTTCAAGGAATGGAGCTGGGACAAGGCGACCGAATTTATCTCGATGAAGCCGGCTACTTGCAGACCTTGGTTCTTCAAGAAGACCGGAGGATCGGGAGTCTTCCTTGCGCCAAAGGCTTTCCGATTGCTTTGCATCGAAACGGGGGAATTAAGACCGTCAAGTTGGCCGAAAGCCTCGGTGAAAGGTCCGGATTGAGCTTCGTCCAACGTTTGAAGATGAAAAAAAATGGCGAAATTATTCCCAAGGGAACCATCCTCAATTTAAGTGAGGCCGGGCTGGAAGTGCGGCGCCCTTGGCTCGCCAATTATCTTTGGGATTTAGTTCGAACTTTAAATGCACATTCGATTACTGCCTTGAGCAGTCTTTTCAGCGCATCCATGAGTTGCTACAACTTGTTAATACGGGAATTTCTCAGTAATGCTCTTGTCGATCCGATTGGGTTGGAGAAAACCTCAGAGTTTGTATTCAATTATAGTTTTCCCCTGTGGATGGTTTTCACCGTCTTGACTCTATTAAACTTAAACCTTGGCGTTAAAAGAATCTTCTTCAAAGGCAGCACATGGAAGGGCGGAGCAAAAGATCCAGAGCTTTTAAAGCGGGTTGAACCTCTTCTCTCGAAAACCGCAAGAGTCAGAATCGACATTACCAAATCCACCCCGCCTTCTAAGATTGAGTCGACCGAATCGGAGAGCGAAGCCGAAATTGAAAATTTGGCTGAAGCTGAAACCGAAAAGGCTGGTTCTCGCCAAAAAGTTGGTAAGCTCGGTGGAGCCATGGGGTTATTTTTGGCCGCCGGCGCCGGCTTGGCGACCTTGCTCGGCAGCGGCGAGGCCCACGCGGCCGTCGACGGCGCGGCGACCGTGGTGAATCAGGGTGGGATTTCCGCGCTGGGCTTCACGCTCGGAGCAGCGGCCCTCGGCGCGGTCTTCAGCCGGTTTCGTAAAAGACATGGGCAAGACATCGATCAAGAGCAAAAGGGCCTCGATCAAGAGCCCGCGAGCCCACACCGTCTGCCGATTACGTCAGAGACGCTTGAAGTCATTCGCCAAGCGGCGACTTCGCAGGAATATGATATTCGTCTTTTGGTGAAGCAAAGAAACGGCAAGCCATGGCTCTTGGTTTTGATGGGCGAGTCTCATGCTAAAAAGCAAGAGGCGAGCGAGCTGGGCCAAGCGCTCATCGATCAATTCCAGCTCCGAGGGCTCGAAGGAGCCGATCTCGGCAAAACCTGGGGCGGCCGGGCCATGGACCTGACAATCCGCATGGCTATGGGCATTTGGCATCGGAGTGGCGACGAATTTGGCAGCAGTATCGGCGATGCCGGGATCGATAGTGTAGGCAGGGATCACCTTCCACAGCTACGCCGTGTACTCGCTGAAGTTATTCGACTGGAACGGCTCGATGAAATGTCCAAATCAGAGCTGGAAGCCTATGAAGCCTGGGTTGAACACAATGGAGCGGGCCGGAAAATAAAATTAAATGGATCGGAAATATTAAAAATTGTGGGGGGCGACCTTAGCGATACGCCATTGGACACGGACGTTACCACTGTCTGGTTGGAAGAGGGCCATCGCCCCGACCTTCTCGAGAATATGGCTTCGGTGTATGCCCCCGCTATGATGTTTTTAGCGCCTTTAGGGTTAATCGGCTCTCTTGTTGGCCTATTGCCCAAGGCGGGACTTCTAATTGCCTCCGCGGCTCTGTGCCATCTTAAATTGGCGAGGAATCTCACCGGATTTCTCGATCCCACCTCCCCTTTGCGCGCTATTTTAGATCCTTTGGAGGGCTTAGTTTTGGCCCGAAACGAAACGATGGTCTCTAACATCTCCAAAACCTATCAGCAGGAAATATCGCATGATTCGATGTTGGCGATTGTGGGAAGAGGACATCTTCCCGGAATGGCAAGCCTGCTTACAAGAGGACATGGATTTCAAGAAGTCGAATTGCCTTAAATGCTATAGTAAAAACTCATATTTTCTTTTTCCATGGAAAAACGCTAAATCATGATGCGGCTATAAGAAGCTCTTGTATGCTCCTGTCATACAAGGTATGTTTTTGAATGACAGGAGATTCTTTTATGAAGCAGTCCAACGTCAGCTTTCGCACGGATGCGAGCAAGCTTGCTTCTCTCGATGCTATCGCGGAGGCTCTCGAACGCGACCGCAGTTATGTGTTGAACGAGGCGGTTTCCGCCTACCTGGAGCTTTACGACTGGCAATTGAGGCATATTAAAGAAGGTGTCCGTCAGGCCAACGCCGGCGAATTCGCTTCGGACAAGGCGGTAGCCAAAGTTTTGAGGAGACGCTCTCGTTGAAGATCCTTTGGACCCGTCTCGCCTTGCAAGACCTCGAGCAAGCTTGGGACTATATCGCGGCCGGCAATCCCGCGGCTGCCGAGGATGTGGTTGAAAAAATCGCCGGCGCTGTCGGGTCGTTACCTTCTTATCCCCAACTGGGCAGGCTCGGCCGCGTCAAAGGAACGCGTGAGTTGGTGGTCGCCGGGACGCCGTTCGTCATTCCCTATCGACTCAAGGGCGATCAAATACAGCTTCTGGCCGTCCTCCATGTCGCTCGCCGCTGGCCCGGGGATTTTTAAAGGGCGCCGTTCCGAATAAGCGGAAACGCGAGAGTCTAGATTTCTTTTGGGGAAATACACGGTATTTTTCGCCGAAGCAGGATATTCTTGACGCCGAAGCAGCCTGGGAAGCTTGGATTAGAAACCAGTTGGGCTGGCGTGGCTTTGAAGGAGAGGGGGTCAAATGGCATCGAGAGCAGATCGAAAAGGCGCTCGCCGATCCTTCAAGAAGCCACAAGGTTCGGCAAATCCTAGAGCAAAGCGAGCTGCCAATTCAAAACCGAGTGAATTTTCAAACAACTTGGAAATTCACTCGACAAAATGGCTACGTCCAGACACTTCTTTGGCTGCTGAAGTCTCATCGGCAGCTCAAAACCTACAATTGGTATCGAATCGATCTTACTCGCGATGGTTATATTGAGCAATTTAGTGACTTGGCCCTTTTGGTGGATTTTCTTAAGAATGGATTCGTTTCCCCGCCTGAGCCCATTCCTCTTCCCTCGGTGGAAGCTCCCCCAGGCCTCTGGGATCGCGTTAAAACCCGGCTTCATGGAATGTTGAGAAAGCCTCGCGGATAGGCGGAAGGTCTCGACTTCGATCCCATCGAGACCCTCCGCCCTCACGCGACAAGGCCTCAGTTCAACTTTTCCTCCATCCAATCGTGAATGACGCCGGTGGTTTCCAGCGCATTGTCATGAATGGTCATCGCGTGGCCGGTGGCCAGCGGAACGTAGACTTCGAGCTCGGCGTCGGGGTCGTAGAACGGGGCCTCGAAGTTATAGACGTTCTCTTCGGTGCAGGTAAGGGCGTCGGGCCCGCAGCCGGTCTCGTCGAATTCCGGGAACACCGCGAGCACCGGCACGTGAATGTCGCGGGAGGGAGCGCCCTCCGGCACCGGCGGCGGTGCGAAGACCCCGACGTATTGGGCGGTGTCGAAGGTCAAGGTCGAAGAAGCGATGTCCTTCAGCAGCTCGTCGAGCGCGACATTGATCGGCTCGACGTTCGGCTCATAGTGATAGAAGTCGTCCTTGGTCCAAGGATGGGTCACGATATAGCCGCAGTCGATACCCATGTACTTCCACGGAAAGGCCTCGCAGGCCGGGTCGATGTGCCATTTGGCGACCATTTCCAAGAATCCCGGCCGGGTCAGGTGGATGAGTCCGGTCAAGACGAAGGCGTCGACGTCCTCGGGATGTTGGGAGCCCAAGAGCCAGCCCAAGGCGGTGGAAAGTGAGCTGCCGAAATAGACCACCTTAGAGAAAGCCCTTCCGCCGAGCTCGCCGCTCCGTAATTTGGTGATCACTTGATGGAAGGCTTCGATCACGGTGTCGGCAAAGATCAGCTCGCTGTTGGGCTTGCCGCTTAAGCCGGTGCCGAGGCGGTCGACGTTGAAGGTGGCGTAGCCTCGCTTCAAAGCTTCGCGGACGTGGGAATATTTCTCCGGCTTGTAAGGCCAGTCCCAGTAATGGTGATTGTAGCTGGTTCCGTGGACGAGAAATTGAACCGTTTCCGGCGAGCCGCCCCGAGGCACGCAAAGCTCGCCGTAGATCTCGGTATTGCCGACCGGCTCAACGTTCACCGGAACCAGGAAAGCCCGGCAAGTCGCCAAGGCCGAATGTTTCTGGAGAGGAAATCCATTGCTGCCTGAAGCTTCAGCCGGTCCCGTCGGCCAAGCGCCGAGGGTCAACGCGATCAAGATTGCCCAATAGACTCTTGTTTTCATAAATGCCTCCCTTTTTGATGGCAAAATTTTTGGTCAAGCGGGCTTATTGTAGATTTTTCGGTTTGGCGTTTCGTCGGCGGTTACTCTGATTTTTATTTGCGGTTGCTTCAAATTTCGAATCATCTAAAATGACGACATGCTTTCCGCCGCCTATCGAGAGAAGCTGGCCGTTGATATCTCCCGGAACGCCTACGAAGCTTCGACTTTGAACGATCTGGCTGGAATCCTTCCTCTTTTCGATAAATTGTTCGATACGAGTCTCTCGATTCTTTATCAGTGCAACGACCGTGGAGATCCGATCGGAGTCGGCGGGGCATCCGAGGTGCATCGCATTTATCTCGAACGCTATTTCGTTTCCGATCCGATGCGAGATGCCATCCAACGCTTGAACCGGAAAATTCTGCAGGCGGCGCGGAATCCGGAATGGCACGTCTCTCTCAAACTGCCGCTTTATCTGGATCATGCGAAGCATCACGGAATCGACGATTACGCCCTGGTGAAACTCACCGAGGCGATTCCCTTCAATCGGGGGATGGTCGGGCTTCTGCTGGCCAGGAGCCGGAAGTGCGCCGGCTTCGACGAGCAAGACTGGATCCTGATGGCCCGCCTCCTTCCGCCGCTGGAGGCCTTGGTGCGCCGCAGCGCCCGAGTCGAAAAATTGCTGGCAGGCCACGCGGCCATGGAGGGCATGGTGGATTTGGATCCACGGCCCAAGATCGCCTTCGACGTCCACGGTTCGCTGCTGTGGGCTTCGGACCGAGCCGAAAAGCTGATCGGGCTTCGTCTCGGCGCTCGGCGGCAAGTTCCCCAAGCCTTGGCCCAAGCCGCCAACCGACTGGGCGCTTTAGCCGGAAAAGAAGCGACTTCGGGGGTGCCGCTTCCCTTGGTCACCTTTCCCGGCGCCAAGGCCGAATCGATTCGCGCCGAGCTCCGCCTGGCCCGCACCCGCTCCGGCGAGGCCTTCGTTCTGGCCGAGCTGGAAATCCCCGATATCTCCCCGCAATTGGCTGAGGTTGCGGCCCGCTACCGCCTGACCGCCACCGAGACCCAGGTCTTGGATCTCTTGGCCCAGGGCTGCTCCGACCAGAAGATCGGCCGCCGGCTTTTCGTCTCCCTCGCGACGGTCCGAACCCACGTCGGCCGGATTCTTTCCAAATTGGGCGTCCATTCGCGGGTCCAAGCCGTATTGGTGAGCTATGGAGTGAGGTCCGAAGCCGGCTGATCCACCAGGGAATTTTTCTGACCAACGTGACGATTGCGGATAACTCCGCCGCCAACGGCGGCGGCCTCGCCACCTTCAACGTCTCGTCCGGCGACGACACGAACCTGACCAATGCCA
>DATEDP010000101.1 GCA_035281585.1 bacterium | reverse complement strand
GACCGAAGACGTCGAGCTCCTCGCAGCCTTCAAACAACAATATGCCGAAACGATTCATTCAAGCTCCCAATGAAAATAGTTGAGTGGCATTGGCGCTGGTCCGCTCGGCCACTTCCTCGACGCTAAGACCCTTCAGCTCGGCGATCTTCTCGGCGACGTAGCGGACGTAGGCCGGCTCGTTGCGCTTGCCGCGGAAGGGGATCGGCGTGAGGAAGGGCGAATCGGTCTCGATCAGCATCCGCTCCAGCGGCAAGCGCTTGGCGGCGTCCTGGGTCGCCTCGGCTTTCTTGAAAGTCACGATCCCGGTGAAGGAGACGTGGAAATTCTCCTCGATCACCCGCTTGCCGAACTCGTAGTCGCCGCTGAAGCAGTGGAAAACTCCGCCGATCTCGCGGGCGCCCTCTTCCTTCAAGACCTGGAGCAATTCCTCGTGGGAATCGCGGTCGTGGATGACCAGCGGCTTTTTCAGCTCCTTGGCCAGCCGGACGAAGGCCCGGAGGGCGGCGAATTGCTCCTCGCGGCTCGAATGGTTGTAGTGAAAGTCGAGGCCGACCTCGCCGATGGCCGCCACCTTGGGATGGGCGGCGATCTGCCGGGCCCGGGCCAAGACCGCCTCGTTCACCAGCTTGGCGTCGTGGGGATGAACGCCGATCGCGGCGTAGACGTCGGGGAAGCGCTCGATTACCGCGGTCGCGCCCTCCATGCTGCCGGTGCCCTCGCCCGAACCGATGTGGAGGATGCGGTGGACGCCGGCTTCGCGGGCGCGCTGCACCAGCGGCTCGACCTCATCGGCGGCATAGGAGGAAAAATCGACGTGAGCGTGGCTGTCGATGAACATGATTGTCGGCGGAACCTGGTTACTGCGGGCTGGCCTTCTCCAAGGTCACTTCCAAGACCCGAGTCTCGGGATCGTAGCTCTCGCGGTGCGACTTGATCGGGACCGGAAAATTCAGCTCCTTGAGGAAGCCGTCGGGGAAGGAGTTGACCCAGCCGCAGAGCTTGCGGACCTTCTCGTCTTCGAGCTTGGCCCGGATCTTGACGTTGTTGCCGTCGACTTGGACGCTGGTCTTGTAGTCGGGCATCAGGTCGGGCAGGCCCCACTGAAACTTGAGGCGGTGGTTCGGAACCTTCTCCGGCATGTCGAAGCGGACGACGTAACGATCCTTGTCCTCATCCACCGCCGAGGCCATGCCGTAGCGCTTCATCCGTTCCCATTGGGGCTCGAGCTGATCGCGCACCGCTTCCCAGCGCCGCAGCCAATCGCTGTTGTCGACCTCGGCAACCGGGGCCGCCGGTTTTTTTTCGCCCTCGGGCTTGGGCGGCATCGGCAGGTTGACCAGCTTGATCGCGTCGACCGGGCAGTCGTTGATGATGTCCCAGGGATTGAACTTGCCGACCGGCGACTTCTCGGTCGCAATGGCCCGGGTGTGGTCGGCGTTCATCTTGAAGATGTCGGGGAAGTCGTTGCAGCAAGCATCGCAGGCGATGCAATCCTCGGTGACGAAATACTCTTCCAATTGGACAGCCGCTTCGGCCATGACACGAAACCTCCAGAAAATCCAAAAGCTTAAGCGATTTAGCTATTATCCACCGGGGAAGGGGCTGTCAATGGCGTTTAGCACCCTTGTCATCCTGAGCGTAGCGAAGGATCTGCGACCTACCAAGGTGATTTGGAAGCTCTAGACCCCTTCGTGTCTTCGGAGGGGTTCCGTGGGAACGAAGGACCTTTGGACTTTCCTAAGCTTCTTGGGCAGTCGCAGATCCTTCGCTACGCTCAGGATGACCTAGGCTAATAGAGCGTCGACAAACTCGGTGGCGAAAAAGGGCTTCAGGTCCTCCAAACGCTCGCCCACCCCGACGTAACGGATCGGAACCCCGATTTCATCGAGGATTCCGACGACGATTCCGCCCTTGGCGGTGCCGTCGAGCTTGGTCAGGATGAGGCCGGTCAGCCCCAAGGCCTGATGAAATTCCCGGGCCTGGTTGAGGGCGTTTTGGCCCTGGGTCGCATCCACCACCAAAATCACTTCGTGAGGAGCCCCGGCCATGGCTTTGTCGAGGACCCGCCGGACCTTTTTCAGCTCCTCCATCAAGTTGACCTTGGTATGGAGGCGGCCGGCGGTGTCGATGATGACCCGGTCCATGCCCCGGGCACTGGCGGCCTTGACCGCGTCGTAGCCCACCGCCGCCGGATCGGCGCCTTCTTTCTGGGCCAGGGTATTCACTCCGACCCGGCCCGCCCAGGCCTTGAGCTGGTCCACCGCCCCGGCTCGAAAGGTATCGGCCGCGGCCAACAGGACCTGTTCGCCATTTTTCTTAAAAAGGGAGGCTAATTTCCCAATCGAGGTGGTTTTGCCGACCCCATTGACCCCGACCATCATCATCACATGTGGTTTTTTGGGTGGAAGCAGGGATTCGGTCGGGTGGGCGTTGAGGATCTTCAGGATTTCGGTCCGGAGGTACATCTTGAGGAGGTGGATATCCTTCCGGCCGCTGGCCGTGACGTCCTCCCGGAGGTAGCGGAGCAGCTTTTGGGTCGTCTTCACGCCGACGTCGGCCCCCAACAGGAGCTCTTCCAATTGGGAATAGACCTTCTCGTCGATGTTGTGGCTGAGCCGGATCAGCTCGCTTAAGCGGACTTGGAAGTGATCATGAGTTTTCTCAAGCCCCAGGGTTAATGTGCCAGATAAGGCTTTTTTTTGCCTTTTTTGACGCAAAAACACCAATAAAAACAAGACTATAAGAAGGACACCGATTCCGGCGGCGATGTAGATCCACTGTTCTGTACTTAAATTCATATCAGGACGAAGAGCCCCCTTTTGAAAAAGGGGGTTGGGGGGATTTAACAGACGCTGCATGAGAAAGCGAACTTGGGATTGATTCCACCGCTTTAAATCCCCCCTGCCCCCCCCTTTTTCAAAGGGGGGGAATTATAAAAAAGGCCGAAGAGCTTCCTAGCTCCTCGGCCCTGGAATTTCTACTTTTAGAATCGGCTATTTTGCCGCCGGGCTGGCCGCGGGGGCCGCTGCTGGGATCGAGGCCGGGTTCAACACGCCGTCGACGACCACCTTGAAGCTTTGGAAAGGCTGGGCTCCCTTGACCAAAACGCCATTGATGAAAAAGGCCGGGGTGCCGCTGGCGCCATTGCTCTTGGCGAATTCCATGTCTTCCTGAATCACGGCGTCGTACTTGGTCGATTTGAAGTCGGCTTCGAACTTCTTCATGTCCAAGCCGGCTTCTTTGGCCGCCTTCATGATCCCGGCCTCGCTCAAATCCTGCTGGGTGGCGAAGAGGGCGTCGTGCATCTCCCAGAACTTGCCTTGGTCCTTGGCCGCCATCGAGGCCTTGGCCGCCGGCATGGCATCCTTGTGGAAAGGCAGCGGGTTATGGCGGAAGGCCAGCTTCACCTTGCCGTCGTACTCCTTCATGACCTGGTCGACGGTGGGGAGGACCCGCTTACAGAAGGGGCATTGGAAATCGGAGAATTCCACGATGGTGACCGGGGCATCGGCCGGGCCCTTGACCGGAGCCTTGTCGATCGGCACTTGAACCGCGCGCTTGATCCGCTCGGCCAGCGGCAGCTCGGGTGCCCGCTGGGGACGGTTGGCCTTCATCGCGTCCTGAATCGGCTTCTGCAAAGCCTGGGGATTCTTTTGAATATAGTCGCCGACCGCCTTCTCCAGCTGTTGTTGGCTGGGACCGCAGGCCGGCAGAACCGCCAAGATTCCGAGACAGAGGGCTTTGGAAAGCCAATTTTTAGGGGATAGGTTCACTGAAATCCTCCGCAATAAGAATGGGATATGAAATTCGGCGATCTTAAGGAGCTTCGCCCCCGCCGTCAAGCAAGGGGTTTGGGAAGCGGGGCTGAAGCCCCTCGCTACGACTCTAACGCGGCTAACCGATAAATGACTTGCCAAGGATGAGGAAAGCCCTTTTATTGCGAAAGACGCTCGGAGGAGAGAACCCATGAAAAAGCTGATTATTTTCGCAATGGCGGCGGCCCTTGGCCTGGTCGCCTGCAAGAAAAAAGAAAACGTCCTGACCCTGGGTGAATTTGCCTCCCTGACCGGCACCACCGCCAGCTTCGGCCAATCGATGAACGAGGGCATTCAATTGGCCTTGGAAGAGCTCAACAAGTCGGGCGGACTGCTCGGCAAACAGGTCGAGATCATCGTCGAGGACGATCAGAGCCGGCCCGAAGAAGCCCGCACCGCCGCGGTGAAGCTGATCAAGCAGGATCAGGTCATCGCCTTGATCGGCGAGGTCGCTTCCTCGCGAAGCCTGGCCGCCGCGCCCGAAGCCCAGAAAAGCAAGATCCCGATGATCTCGCCGGCCTCGACCAATCCCAAGGTCACCGAGGTCGGGGATTACATTTTCCGGGCTTGCTTCGTCGACACCTTCCAAGGCTCCTCGATGGCCCGCTTCGCCTACGAGGACTTGGGTCTTCGCAAGGTCGCCATTCTGTATGACATCAAGAATGACTACAGCGTCGGCTTGACCGAGTTCTTCGAAAAGACCTTCAAGGAGTTGGGCGGCGAGATCGTCGACAAGCAGAGCTACTCCGAGGGCGACATCGAGTTTCGGGCCCAGCTCACCGCGATCAAGAGCAAGGAGCCGCAAGCGATCTACGTCCCGGGCTATTACACCGAGGTCGGCCTGATCGCCCGCCAAGCCCGGGATCTCGGCATCAGCGTGCCCTTGATGGGCGGCGACGGCTGGGACAGCCCCAAGACCCTCGAGATCGGCGGGGCCACCGTCGAGGGCAGCTATTTCAGCAATCACTACGCCACCGATGACCCGACGCCGATCGTCCAAAACTTCATCAAGAAATATCAGGCCAAGTACAACAAGGTGCCCGATGCGATGGCGGTGCTGGGCTATGACGCGGCCAACATCATGTTCGACGCGATCAAGCGGGCCAACTCGACCGAAGGACCCAAAATCCGCGATGCCTTGGCCGCGACCACCGGACTTCAGGGCGTCACCGGTTCCATCACCATCGACGCCAATCGCAATGCCAACAAACGCATCGTCATCCTCAAGATCGAGGGCGGGAAGGTGAAGTTCCACAAGGCCCTGGAGCCCTCTTGACCGAATTCTTCCAACAATTGGTCAACGGCCTGGCTTGGGGCAGCATCTACGCCCTCATCGCCCTGGGCTACACGATGGTCTATGGCGTGCTCCGCTTGATCAATTTCGCCCATGGCGACGTCTACATGGTGGGGGCGATGGTCGGCTACTACGCCGCCCGGGTCTTCGACGGCGGCGGCACCTTCCTCCGCTTCTCCTTGGTGATGCTGAGCTCGATGCTGGCCTGCGCCCTGCTCGGTGCGGCCATCGAGCGCTTTGCCTACCGGCCGCTGCGCAATGCGCCTCGGCTCAACGCGCTGATCACCGCCATCGGCGTCTCGCTCTTGCTGGAATACGGCGGCCAATACCTCTTCGGCGCCGATCCCAAGTTCTTCCCGACCCTGATCGAGACCAAGGAAGTGCTGAACCTGGGCGGCGTGGTCATCAACAACATCCAGCTCGCCATCTTCATCGTCAGCTTCGTCCTGATGTTCGCGCTTCAGGCCATCGTCCACCGGACCAAAATCGGCAAGGCGATGCGGGCCGTGTCATTTAGCCACACCGCCAGCCATTTGGTCGGCATCAATGTCAACCGAGTCATCAGCCTGACCTTCGTCTTCGGCTCGGTCCTGGCGGCGGCCGCCGGCATTTTGGTCGGGCTCTCCAATCCCAAGGTCGATCCGCTGATGGGCCTGATGCCGGGGCTCAAAGCCTTCGTCGCCGCGGCCCTGGGCGGCATCGGCAATATCCCCGGCGCCCTGATCGGCGGGCTCTTGATGGGCGTGGCCGAAACCTTGGTGGCCGGCTACCTCTC
>DATEDP010000100.1 GCA_035281585.1 bacterium | reverse complement strand
GTGATCCGCAAGGTCCGGGCGCCGCTGATGATCGATTCGACCGACGCCAAGGTCATCGAGATGGCCCTGACTTACAGCCAGGGCAAGGCGATCATCAATTCGGTCAACCTCGAGGACGGCGAGGAGCGCTTCGAGCAAGTGGTGCCCCTGGCCAAGAGGTTCGGGGCCGCCCTGGTCGTCGGCACCATCGACGAGGACAAGGTCCAGGGAATGGGCGTGAGCCGGCAGCGCAAGCTCGAGATCGCCCGCCGCTCCCACGATCTCTTGGTGAACAAGTACGGAGTCGCGCCCGAGGACATCTACTTCGACCTCTTGGTCTTTCCGGTCGGGACCGGCGACGAGAACTACAAGGGCTCGGCGGTCGAGACCATCGAGGGCATCAAGCTGGTGAAAGCCGAATTCCCGCGCTGCAAGACGGTGCTCGGCGTGAGCAACGTCTCCTTCGGCCTGCCCAACGCCGGCCGTGAGGTCTTGAACTCGGTCTATCTCTATCACTGCGTCAAGTCGGGCCTCGATCTGGCGATCGTCAACACCGAGAAATTGGAGCGCTACGCCTCGATCCCGGAGGAAGAGAAGAAGCTGGCCGACGACCTGCTCTGGAATCGGGGCGCCGACCCGATCGCGGCCTTCGCCAATCATTTCCGCCAGGCCAGCTCGCGCTTGGTCGAGAAGAAGTCGGATTTGCCGCTGGACGAGCGGCTGGCCAATTACATTTTGGAAGGCACCAAGGAAGGCCTGCGCGAGGATCTCGACGAGGCGCTGAAAAGCCGGAAGCCGCTGGCGATCATCAACGGCCCCTTGATGAAGGGGATGGACGAGGTCGGCCGGCTCTTCAATAAAAACGAGTTGATCGTCGCCGAAGTCTTGCAAAGCGCCGAGGCGATGAAGGCCGCGGTCGCCCACCTCGAGCCCTTCATGGAGAAAGCCGAGAATGCCGGCCGCGGCAAGGTGATCCTGGCCACGGTCAAGGGCGACGTCCATGACATCGGCAAGAACCTAGTGGATATTATTTTGAGCAACAACGGCTTCACCGTCGTCAACTTGGGGATCAAGGTCCCGCCGGAGCAGCTCATCGCCGCGATCCACGAGCACAAGCCCGACATCGTCGGCCTCTCCGGCCTGCTGGTCAAATCGGCCGAGCAGATGGTGCTGACCGCCGGCGACTTGAGCAAGGCCGGCATCCAGGTGCCGGTGCTGGTCGGCGGCGCGGCCCTTTCCGAAAAATTCACCGACAACAAGATCGCCCGGGCCTACGAGGGCTTCGTCGCCTACGCCAACGATGCGATGAACGGGCTGGAGCTGGCCAAGCGGATCCGCGATTCCCATCAATTCGCCCTGCTCAAGGCCCAGATCGAAGAGCGGCGGAAGAGCGCCGCCGGCGAGACCTATGTCCAGGTCAAGGTCGCGACGATGAGCGAGGAGCGCTCGTCGACGGTGACGCCGCTGACCGAATTTCCCAAGGTCCCCGATTTCGAGCGCCATGTTTTGCGCAACACCCCGGTCGACCAGCTTTGGGATTACATCAATCCGCTGATGCTCTACGGCCGCCACTTGGGCTTGAAAGGCGGCCTGGTGAAGTCGCTGGAAGCCGGCGATCTGGCCGGTTTGCGCGAGAGCGAGGCCGGGCGCAAGGCGCTGGAGATTCACGAAACCGTCCAGGAGCTGAAGGCCGAGGCTCGCGGCATCTTGCAGCCCCGGGCGGTCTTTCAATTCTTCCGGGCGGCCGCCGCCGGCAACCGGATCAAGCTCCAGGACGGCCAAGGCCGCGAGGTCGGCGGCTGGAGCTTCCCCCGCCAGCCCAAGGCCGACGGGCTTTGCCTGGCCGACTACGTCGAGTCTTTGGCCGCCGAGGCCAAGGAGTGGCGCGACAGCTTGGCCCTCTTCGTGGTCGGGGTCGGCGAGGGCGTCCGGGAGTTGGCCGAGAAGTGGAAAGACGAGGGGAAATATCTCAAGAGCCACGCCTTCCAGGCCCTGGCCTTGGAAACCGCCGAGGCCTACGCCGAATTCCTCCACGGCCGGATCCGGGCGATGTGGGGCTTCGCCGATCCGCTCGACCTGACGATGATGCAACGCTTTCAAGCCAAATACCGGGGCAAGCGCTACTCTTTCGGCTATCCGGCCTGCCCCAATCTCGAAGACCAAAAGCTCCTCTTCGACTTGCTCAAGCCCGAGGAGATCGGCGTCCGCCTGACCGAGGGCTTCATGATGGAGCCCGAGGCCTCGGTTTCGGCGCTGGTCTTTCACCACCCCCAAGCGATTTATTTCGGCGCCGGCGCTTGAGCCGCGGTGACCCACATTGACTATGGATTCTCTTCGACGGCCCTCCTTAAAATTTTTCGGTGACGGAATGATCCGTTAGCGAAAAATCAGGAGGACTTATGAAAAAACGAATGACCGTCGTCGGTCTCGCCGCCCTGCTGCTGTCAGGCTTAGGCGGGATGAACCAAGCCGCGGCCCAGGAAACCGGCCCCCACCTCATCTACAACGTGCTTCAATACATCCCGCAATCGGAATTGATCCCGCTCGGCGACCCCGCGGGCCTAGGGGGAACGGTGCTGGAGGGGGACGTCGAGCTCAAGGGCCGGATCGACTATCTCGAAAATGGAATGATGGCCGGAATTTTCCAGACGACCACCCAGGGTGGCTTCAAAGTCCGGATCGTCTTGCCTTTCACCGAGCATGGCACCGTGATCCTGGGTTCCTTCACCGTGACCGACGAGTACGGGAACAAGAACACCTATCGTCCCGGCGACAGCTACTTCGTGGAGCAAGGCCACACCATCCTTTGGGAGCAGAAATCGCCGATCATGCAAAAATCGTTTTTTAACTACACGACGCCTTGAGGAAATTTGCTATATTGCCAGGGAAGGAACGGGTATGGCTCCAAGAATTCCGCCCCAAGATCTAAATGCCTACGTCGTTCGCTTGGGGAAAAAATCCTACGTCTTGCTTCGCTACTCCGGCGTTCCCGAGGAAGGCCCGGTCCGCCTCACCCCGGCGGAGCGGCGGGTGGCGCTAGCCTTGCTGCAAGGTCTATCGAATCGGGAGATCGGCGACCTGCGGGGGAGCTCCCCTCGGACCGTCGCCAACCAAATCGCCAGCATCTATCGAAAAATGGGAGTCCGTTCCCGCGCCGAGCTCGCTTCGCGGTGGTCTCGGCGCCTTTCCCTGGCGGCCGTTGATCATGAATGAATTCAGACATTTGATTCATTCGCTTCGAAAGGCCGGCAACGCCGGCCAATTGAAGACCAGTTTCATGGACCGAGCCGGCGACGGCTTGGGCGCCGACATGTTCGGCTTGTATCTCTTCGACCCCGCGAGCCAGCAGCCCTCGGAGATTTTGGTTCGGCATATCTCCGATGGCTTCATCCTCGAGTATGAAGAGCTCAAACAGGAAGGCGAGCCGGGGTACCAAAGGCTTCTCCGCACCAAAAAAGCGGTGAGCGATACGGCGGTCTATCCGGCGAGCCGCTGGAAACGCTCGCCGCTTTACCGACTGCATCGGAAATATAAGTTTTATCACTATCTCTGCGCGCCGATCCTGCACGGGAACCGGATCGTCGGAATGTTGAATTTGGGAAGGAAGCAAGAAGGCGCTTGTTTCAAGCGCCAGACCCAGGATTGCGCCAACCAAGTGTGTCGGGTGATGAGCGAGCGCCTGCATTATTTTTCGCGGTCGGCCGAATCCGAGGCCGACCCGGCGCCGAATTCCTTGGAAAAGTTCGGGCGCCTGCGGGCCGAGCGCGCCGTTCTGCGGGCCCATCTCGATCAGGTCATCGCCCAAGCCGAAGCCCTTCCGGCCGAGGAGGCGGCTTTGCTCTGGGACTCACTGGCGGCGGATCAACGGGCTCCGCTCGATTATTTCGACGTTGGGGGATACCGCTACGTTCTGCTCTCGCCGGCGGCGGAAAGCCTCGACGGCGATCCTGCGGCCGAGCTGACCCAAGACGAGCTGGAAGTGCTCCGCGAGGCCGCCCTCGGGGAGGCCAACAAGGCCATCGGCTACGATCTTGGAGTTTCGATCCGAACGGTTTCGCGGCGGCTTGCCTCGGCCATGACCAAGCTAGGCATTCGTTCGCGGGTGCTGCTGGCCCGCGCCTGTCGCCCGACACCGAAACCTGATTCCGCTACTTCTTGAGCGCCGCCGCCGACTTCACGGCCAGGTGAGCCGCCGATCCGCTTTGCAATTTGACGGGACCTTTTCCGGCCAGCGTTTGGCTCAGGGCCTGATGGTGGTAGAAGCCTTCGCGGCTCTGGATGAGCGGCAGGTTTTTGGGCCGGGGGCCGCCGGGATTCAAGAGTTGGCGAGAGCTTTCCGTCGAAGAGGTTTCTGAAGAGATCGGGAAATCACCGCGTCGACCATAAGTTACTTCCATGAGGGACTCCTTGTGTCTTTGCCGAGCCTGAGGGCTCGTCGCTAGATAAAGCAAGGGGAGTGCCAATGCTAAATTATTGAATTCAGACAATAATTTTTAGACAGGCCAGGCCGCTTAGCACAAATTGAGCTAAATGGAGCTCAAGCTGTGAAGGGCTTTAAGGCCGCTTCGAGGCTTTCAAAGCTTGGCTTCGACACCGATCGACCGCGACCGGTTTGCCCAGGCTTTGGCAGCCTTGGAGCTGGCGCTGGAGCGGCGTTTGCGAGCTTCGCTTCGGGGAGGCTCGGAGGGCTTCGACCCGCTTCCGCGCCTCGCGGCGGCATTGGGCGATCGCCGGGCCCTTGCCCAGCGATTGGCAGGCGGCCAATTCGCGGTCCAAGGCCGAGACTGGCTTGGGCGGCGGTGCCGGATTCCGCAGCCGGCGCTTCGCGTCTTCCAGACAATGGAAATAGGTGGCGGCTTTTGGGGCCGTCGCTTGGCAGCGCTGCTTGGCTTTTTGAAAAGCAGCTTCGGTGGATTTTTTCTCCGCCGGCGGGAGAGCCTTTTGAGTGGAAGTTAGTGGGAACGGTAACGAGACGAGTGGAAAGCTCGCCCAACCCAGCCAGGTGGACCAAGACATCGTGCCTCCAATCCCCGCGCCCTGGTTGGTGTTTGCTGACAATCCCGAGAAAGCAAGTTCAGTGCCAGAGCCGGTCGCGCCTAGAAGGCAATCATTTCCTCTTCTTAGATTTTTCGCGCCGTTCGCTGGACGGCCTTGGGCTGCCGAAATCGGCGGCAACGCCCTTTTTTTTGTCAGCGATTTCCTTGGACTTTGCAGGCCGGGGCTTTACTCTTGGCGAATTAGTGGAGGATGAAATGCGCTTTTCGAGGTGGTGTTTGGCCAGCCTAGCGGCCCTTTGCCTTGCTTCCAACCCCGACTCGGCCCTCGGCCAAGCTCCGTCGCCGGCCGACCCGGCTGCGATGAGCCAACTGGCGGCAGCCCATAATCGTTTCGGCTTCAAGCTGCTCAAGCAACTCGGCGGCGGCCAGGCCGGCCAACAGAATCTCTTTCTCTCGCCGGCCAGCATCGTCTGGGCCTTCGACATGGTCTTGAACGGCGCCGGCGGCGCGACCTACCAAGCCATCAGCCAAGCTCTCGAAACCGGAAACCTGAGCCTCGAGCAAATCAACCAGGCCAATGCCGCTCTCAAAAACTCTTTGGAAGCGGCCGATCCCAAGGTCGAGCTGGCGGTCGCCAATTCGCTCTGGGGCAAGGAGGGCGTGGGCTTCCTGCCGGCTTTCTTGGAGGCGGCGAAGAAATTCTACGCCGCGACCCTTTCGACGCTGAAGAGCGCGGCCCAGGTGAACTCCTGGGTCTCCGAAAAGACCCGCGGCAAGATCACCGAAATCCTTCGCAACGAAGACATCAAGCCCGACACGATTTTGATCTTGGTCAACGCCCTCTATTTCAAAGGCCTGTGGAGCAAGCCTTTCGATAAGGCCCAGACCCTGGACCGGGACTTTCAATTCCCCGCCGGAACCAAGAAGACCCCGATGATGCACCAGACGGGTTCCTATCGTTACGCCGAGACGCCGGCCTATCAAGCGATGCAGCTGCCCTACGGAGCGGGCCGTCTGCGCCTGACGCTGGTGCTGCCGGCCAAGAATACGAGCTTGGGCGCCTGGATGCAGGGCCTCGACGCCAAGGCTTGGGGGGATTTGCGCCAGGCCATGGAGAGCCGGCCCGGCCGGATTGCCCTGCCCAAGTTCAAGGTCGAGTACGGTGTCGAGCTGCTCAAGCCGCTGGCGGCTTTGGGGATGGCGCCGGCCTTCGGCGGCCAAGCCGAATTCGGCAAGATCGCCGATTTGGGAGCCGGCCAGCGCCTCTACATCAGCGATGTCCGCCATAAGACCTTCGTCGAGCTGAACGAGGAGGGCACCGAAGCCGCGGCGGTCACCTCGATCGGGATGCGGGCCACCGGCATGCCGCCGCCGCCCAAGCCGCCCTTCGAAATGGTGGTCGATCGGCCCTTCTTCATCGCCATCGAAGACCAGCAAACCGGTTTGATCCTTTTCATGGGCGCGGTCGCCGAGCCGAAGATTTGACCCCCCTTTTTTCAAAGGGGGGGATTTGGTTCCGCGTCCATTTGCTATTCTCGTCTTGGAGGTGCGCATGACGCCTTTGCTCCTGGTCCTGTCGATCTTGATCCTCGTCGCCTTGCTCTATTGGGGCCGGGCCTATTGGGCTTGGGTGCTGGCCGCGGCCACCGCCTTCGCCGCCTGGTACCTGTCGGGAATCGAATCGCCGAAGCTCTTCTATGCCTTGGCCGGCCTGACCGGCTTGCTGGCGCTGCTCTTCGGTTTCAGGCCCCTGCGCCGGCTCCTGATCTCGCGGCCGCTCTTCCCGGTCTTCGCCAAGATCCTGCCCAAGATGGGCGCAACCGAGCGCATCGCCCTCGAGGCCGGAACGGTTTGGTGGGACGGCGAAATCTTCAGCGGCCGGCCCAACTGGAAGAAGCTGCTGGCCTTCAAGCCCAAAGAGCTCAGCGCCCGGGAGCGCGAATTCCTCGAGGGCCCGACCGAGGAGCTTTGCCGGATGCTCGACGATTGGCAGGTCACCCAGCTCCGCGACCTGCCGCCCGAGGTCTGGACCTTTATCAAGGAAAAGAAATTCTTCGGCATGATCATCCCCGAGTCCTATGGCGGTCTCGGCTTCTCGGCCTACGCCCACGCCCAAGTCATCACCAAGCTCTCCAGCCGTTGCATCACCGGCGCGGTCACCGTGATGGTGCCGAACTCCTTGGGACCGGCCGAGCTGCTCCACCGCTATGGCACCGAGGAGCAGAAGAGCTACTACTTGCCGCGGCTGGCCGACGGCCGCGAGATTCCGTCCTTCGCCTTGACCGAGCCCGAGGCCGGCAGCGACGCCGCCGGCGCCTTGAGCCACGGCGTCGTCGAGCGCGGCGTTTACGAGGGCCAGGAAGTGCTCGGCATGCGCCTCAACTGGAGCAAGCGCTACATCACCTTGGGTCCGGTCTGCACCCTGCTGGGCTTGGCTTTCCGGCTCTACGATCCCAACGGCTTGCTCGGACCGGTGAAGGATTTGGGCATCACCTGCGCCCTGATCCCGCCCCATCTGCCGGGGATCGAGATCGGCCAGCGCCACGATCCCTTGGGGGTGCCGTTCCAAAACGGGCCTAACTTCGGCAAAGACGTCTTCGTGCCGCTCGACTTCATCATCGGCGGCCCCAAGATGGCGGGGAAGGGCTGGCGGATGTTGATGGAATGCCTCGGCGCCGGCCGCGGCATCTCGCTGCCCTCGCTCTCGGTCGGGGCCAATCAGGTTTGTGTCCGGGTGATCGGGGCCTATGCCACGGTCCGCGAGCAATTCGACACGCCGATCGGCTATTTCGAGGGAGTCGAGGAGCCGATGGCCCGGATCGCCGGCAACACCTATTGGGCCACCGCGACCCGACGCCTCACCCTGGCCGCGGTCGATGAAGGCCAGCAGCCGGCGGTTTTGACCGCCATTGCCAAGGCCTACCTGACCGAGTCGATGCGCCGGGTGGTCAACGACGCGATGGACGTCCAGGCCGGCGCCGGCATCATTCAGGGGCCGCGGAATATTTTGGGCAAGGGTTACAAATCGGTTCCGATCGGGATCACCGTCGAAGGCGCCAACATCCTGACTCGTTCGCTGATCATCTACGGCCAAGGCGCGATCCGCTGCCATCCCTTCGTTCACCGCGAGATGGAGGCGGTCGAGCAAAAGAACGTCAAGGAGTTCGACCGGTCCTTCTTCGGTCACGTCGGCTTCGTCTTCGGCAACCTCACCCGGGCCTCGCTCTTGGCCTGGACCGGCGGGGCTCTGGCCTCGGCGCCGGGCGCCGGCGAGCTCAAGCGGCACTTCGGCAAGCTGTCGCGCTACAGCGCGGCCTTCGTCACCATCAGCGACTTCGCCATGGCGACGCTGGGCGGCGCCCTCAAGCGCCGGGAGAAGATCAGCGGCCGCCTGGCCGACGCCCTGGCCTGGCTCTACATCGGCTCGGCGGTCTTGAAAAAATTCCACGACGAAGGCCGGCCCCCGGCCGAAAGGCCGGCGATGGAATGGGCCATGACCTATGCTCTCTTCCAGATTCAGAAGGCCCTGCGCGGCGTCTTGGAGAACCTTCCCAACCGCCCGGCGGCCTGGCTGCTGAAGCTCAAGCTCTTTCCGCTGGGCGCCCGGCTCAAGCCGCCGAGCGACCGGCTCGGCGCCGAGCTTGCCCAGTCTTTGCTGGAAGACCGCGAAGCCCGCTTGGCTTTGACCAAGGACATTTACCTTCCGGACCAAAACGAGATCGGCTTGGGCCGTCTCGAGGCGGCGCTGGACGCGGTGGTCGAGGGCCACAAGGTCGAAGCCAAGATCCGCCGGGCCATCCATGAGCGGAAACTGAAGCGGGGGCCGCGGGAGGAGATGCCGAAGCGGGCCCTCGACGCCGGGATACTGAGCCCGGCCGAGCTCGAGATCCTGCAAAAGGCCGCCGAGCTGCGCCACGAGGTCATCCAAGTCGACGCCTTCACTCCCCAGGAATTTTGTAGGCTCCATGAGTAGATTTTTATAAAATGCGCATATGAGCCTCAAAAACATGGTCAAAGCCGTCGAAGTCGTCACCTTGCCGCCCAATGCCACCGTTCTCGAGGCCAGCAAGAAGATGACCGAGCGCCTCATCGGCAGCATCCTGATCGTCGAGGGCGAAAACCTGGTCGGGATCTTCACCGAGCGCGACCTGCTCAATCGGGTGGTCAGCGCCGGCCTTTCGCCCCAGGCCACTCTTCTGTCCCAAGTCATGTCCAAAAATGTCCGCACCGTCGACTTGAGCGAGTCGGTCGAAGCGGTCTTCCAGCGGATGGAAACCACCAAATGCCGCCATATCCCGGTGGTCGAGGGCAAAAAGCTGGTCGGGGTCGTGACGATGCGGAACATCCTCGAATGGCTCACCGACCAGATGAAGGAAGAGAATCTCTTCCTGAAAAACTACATCCAATCTTGACGCCGAACTTGAGCCGGAATAGCCCTGAGAAATGCCGGGGCTCCGCCGTTTTTTCGCGATTTTCCTCTTGCTCGCCGCCTTCGAGGCCCGAGCCCAGGCGCCGCTCTACCGCTTCCAACCCGAGCAGAGCTCCCTGATCGTTCACACCGACGTCGGCGGGCTCTTCAAG
>DATEDP010000099.1 GCA_035281585.1 bacterium | reverse complement strand
CCAAGTCCGAGCCGAACCATGGCGGCGCAAAGCGCCGTCGGGCCGCAAACGGTAGCTCACCTCGGTGGCTTGGCCTTGGAGGATCCGGTCGAAGCCCGAGGATCCGCCGTGGTCGTGGGGCACCGTTCCCTGGCCGTCTTTCCAGGACAGCAGCAGGATTTCGAAGCTGTCCGGACCCTCGCCCTCGCGGTGCAAGACCCGGCGGTTGTAGTGGTCGGGATTGAACTCAACGAAGGGCGACCAATGCTCGGGATCTAGGCGCAGGTCCTCGAAGATTCGGCCTAGGGCCGCGTCGTCGACCGACTGGCGGAGGCCGAGCAGCAAGGGCTCCAGCGGCTTTTGCAATTCGGGCGGCAACGAGGGAGCCGGGTCGGGGCTGCGGTGAACTCCGCTATCCGAGGTCGGCTCGATTTCGCTTCGAGATCCGGGCCGGAGGGGCCGCAGCGCTTGGCTCATGAGGATGGTTGGACCTGGGGCCACCCCGACGACCGCCACCGCCGGCTGCAAACCGGGCGCCCAAGCCGGAAGGCTCAGGGCCGCCGGCGGCAGCGGATTTTGTCGAAAGAGAATCTCTCGCCGGGCCAGATCGCGGACGAAGCGCTGGCCACCGACCAAACGGCCCGCCACGTTGAAGTGCAAAAGGCTGGCGAAAGCATCGGCCCAAAAATGCTCGCCGTGCGAAGCGCCCAAACCCAAGCGCGGCTGAAGGTACTGGGAAAGCGAAATACCGGCCAACAAACCGGCTTGGTGAAACAAGGAAGCGTTGAGACCCGTGAAGCCATTTCGAGCGGTGACACCAGCCTCAATGCCGTGCAGGCGCCGGAACAATGCCGAGCTCCCCGCTCCGCCCAGCTTCAGTAAGCCGAGGCTCAAAGCCGCTCCGAGCCACTCCCTTCCCCAATCCGAGGAAAGCGGCCGCTCCGGATGGAAGGCACGGTCGACCAGGACTTGGGTTCCCCAAAATGCGGTGACCTCCGGCAGAAACGCGGCGGTCGAAGCCAAGGCTCGAGCGCCGCCGCCGCGGGCCCAGAAATAGGCTCCGGGCGAGCCGGCCAATCGGCTCAAAGCCGCGAACCGGAAAGTCGAAAAGGCCAAAGCTCCGGCGCTCATTCCGAGCAAGGCCGAGGGCTCGGTCGCGTCGCGGACGAAGCTTCCGACGAAGCGCTCGGCTCGCCGGCCGAAGGTTCCCCGGCCTTCCAACAGCTCGAGCTCCTCGCGGGCCCGGGCAAGAGTCGAAGCGCCGATTCCGCGGCTTCGGCCCTCGGTGGCGAGCCAGGAGATAATCTCACGGCCAAGCTCGAATTGCTGGCGGTCGAGCGCCCGGCGGCCGATTTGGAAAAGACCCTCTCCGAGCAATTCGCCGTCGCTTTCCCGCGACAGCGCCCGCAGCTCGCGGGCCAGCGCCGGTGGAAGGCCGGGGCGGCCGGCCCAGCCGATGAAGGCCGGGCCGGCGCCGTGGTTCGAGGGGGGAAATGGAAGGAGCGACGTCATCGGGCACCTCCGACGGCGCTGGAGGGTTCGATGCCGGCAACCCGCTTCGGCAAGCGGCCTCGCCAGGGCGGAATTTGGTCGGGCAAGGCTTTCTCGCGGAAAAATCGGTGAAGGCCCAAGCGGGCCTGATCGAGGAGGAAATGCTCGGGCTGACCCCAGAGCAGGCTGAACAGAAACAAACGGAAATTCTTCACAGAGGCTCCTAAAGCCCGGAGAACTTCCAGCGATCCGGTCAGCTCAACGAGAGGCAAATCGCGCCAAAAGCGCGTCGTTGGTTAATCTTGAATGGGTTGATTGCAGAATTGCGCCAACGGCCCGGACGCCTTGCGGCGTCGCTCGCCACCGTTGGCTAGAGACAGGCGCACATGGGAGGACACCCGGCCGATGCCGGCAAAACGAGGTAAGAATGGGTCAAGCGGGTGTTCATTGTTTTCAACCGTAAACAAAAGGCGAAGGCGCTGTCAAGGCGCTCGCCGAAAATAATTTCATCCGAGGTTTCGGCAAAGCCGTGGAAGGTGTTGCGAAAAAATTTATTTCAAAGGTTCTGGATTGCCCGGAAAATGAAGTTCACGCCCTCGCCGGCATAGGCCGCGTCGACCTGGAATTGGTAGAACTTGCGAACCGTGACCCGGACGCCGGCGCCGCCGCCAAAACGGAAATCCTTGAAGGAGAAATTGTGGATTCCGTCGAAGACTCGGCCGCTGTCGAAGAACACCGTGCCATCGACGTTCTCCCACAGCGGGTAGCGCAGCTCGACGTTGAAGACGACACTGCTGTTGTCGCGGAAGCGGCCGGCATCGAAGCCGCGCATCGGCGAATGAACGTCGAGCAAGGCCAGTCGGTAAAACGGGATCTGATCGCCGCCGGTGGTGTCCTGGAACATCCAAGCATTGTGGAGCCAGAGCACCAAGCGAGGATGGCCCAGCGTGAAATAATGTTCCAGATCGAAATCCCATTGGTAGAAGCTGAAACCGCCCTGCCCGACCAGCTGAAAGCGGTGGAAGGTCAAGGAATAGCGCCCGCCCCGGCTCGGATAGTAATAGGGCTGCCGGGTGTCGTGGGCCAGCTGGAAACCCATGTCGACATAGTCGAGCTTGCGCCCGAAGCCGGCCAGCTCGCTCGGCGGGAACCTCTCCTGGATCTTGTCGGGCGAGGAAGCCCGGCCCGAGTCGCCGTCGGAGAGATCGAAGACGAAGCGGGCCGAGAAAACGAGATTCTGCACCATCTCAAAGCCGAATTGAGTGCCGACCCGCAACCGATAGAGCCCGAATTCGGTCTTGGCCGATTGAGGGGTCTCCGGCCCGATGCCGTAGAAATCCTCGTCGAATTCACGATACCAGGTCGAGAAGACCCCGAAGGAAAAGGCGCGGTCGAAGGCGGTAAAAGCCTCGGGGTTGGTGATGGCGATTTCAGCCCGCTGGTCGAGATCGGTGAAGAGAATGGCCCGGGCGAAAAAGTCGTAATTGGCCTGCCAAAGATCGAGGAGGGTGACCCCAAGGCCGGCTCCGAATTTGCTTCCGCTGCCGACCGTCATGATCGGATAAAAAACATGGGACTGCTTCTGATTGGCGGCCAGCTGAACGGTGCGGCCGGCATATTTGTTGCGATCGAGGAGAAGCCCGAAGCGCGAAACCGGATAGGTGATCCCCTTCATGAGGTAGTAAGGGAAAAGAAAAGGCGAGACCTCGAGCGGGACGTTGGGAACCGCCGCCGGGGTCGCCGACGGCTCGGGAAAGGTCCCGGCGCAAATCGCTCCCGGCGTCTGATCGTCACCGATGCAAGGCTCCTTGGCCCAGGCCGGCGCTGCCAGAAAGATAAAAGCCAGGAGCGCCCATCCCCGAAACTTAGCCGCCACGCTTCCTCCGCGACAAACGGCGCCCCAATCTCCGCATCGCCCCCGGGAAGAAGCGATTCAGCAGCACGAACAATTTGCCGTGAAACGTGATGATCTGCTCGCGCTTCCGTCGGGCCACGGCGGCGGCGATCTGACGGGCCGCCTTTTCGGCCGGCATTTGCAGCCAATCCGGGATCGAGTCCTTGCGATGCTCCTGAAAGCGGGCAAAATTGTCGACCCGGCGGATTTCGCTGGCCACGAAACCGGGGCTGATCAAGGTCACGGCCACCTTCGCCGGCGCCAGCTCGGCGTGGAGCGCGTCGGCCAAGGCCTTCACCGCGAACTTGCTCATGCAATAGCCGCTGGTTCCGGGCAGGCTGATGTAAGAGTTGACGCTTCCGACCAGGACCAAGCCACCGTGGGTCTTCTTCAGCTCGGGGAGAGCGGCCCAGGCGGTTCGCATCAGGCCGAAAACGTTGGTCTCGAATTGGCGGCGGTAATCCTCGATCGTGAGCTTGTCGAAATTTCCATAGATGCCGAAGCCGGCATTGGCCACCGCGACGTCGATTTTCCCGAAGGCCGCGACGCCGAGGGCGACGGCGGACTCGAGCTCGCCGTCGTGGGTGACGTCGCCGGCGACAATCAGCGCCCGTCGCCCCTTCGCCTCCAAATCCTTGGCCAGCTGCTCCAGCCGATCTCGGCGACGGGCGAAAAGGATCAGATCGGCGCCCTCCTCGGCGAAAACCCGGGCCAAGGCCTCGCCGATTCCCGAGGAAGCTCCGGTAAGAAAGACGACTTTTTGCTCGAAACGTCCCATGCTTTAAGCCCCCAATTTGACGCCCAGCCATTTGCCGATGAGAAAGGTGACCGCGCCGGCCCCGCCACCGATCAGCAGCATCCTAATTCCGCTCCACCAAGCTCGCCGCCCGGTGAAGAGGCTCAAGGTGGCTCCGGTCGTGAATAGACCGAGCCCGGTGCAAACCAGCGAAATCCAAAGACTGCTTTCGGCCGCCGCCCACAGAAAAGGCAGGAGTGGAATCGAGGCGCCGATCGAAAAGGAAATGAAAGAGGAGATCGCCGCCGACCAAGGCGAGCCCAACTCGTCGAGGTTGAGCCCCAGCTCTTCCCTGGCCAGGGTGTCGAGAGCCCGGTTGGGATTGGCGATGATCCTATGGGCCAAGCTCCGGGCCTCGCCCAGACTCAAGCCCTTGGCTTCGTAGATCAAGGCCAGCTCTTCGGCCTCCTCCTCGGGATATTGTTGGAGCTCTTTCTTCTCGAGGTCGATCTGGTGCTGGAACATCTCGCGCTGCGAGCGAACCGAGATGTATTCGCCGGCGCCCATCGAGCAGGCGCCGGCCAGGAGCCCGGCCATGCCCGAAAGCAGGATGAAGGCGCTGTTGTCGGAAGCGCCGGCCACGCCGAGGATCAGGCTGGCATTGGAGACCAAGCCATCGTTGATGCCGAAAACCGCCGCCCGCAGATTGCCGGCCATCCCGACGCCGCGATGGCGCTGGCCGACTTGCTCGAGGTCGGTGGGCATCGGGTGGTTCGGAATGGATCGGGAATAGGCCGAGAGGCCGCGGACCTTCATCGCCGCCAACATCGGCTTGAGGCGGCGCGGCTCGATCTTCGAGAGAAGCCAAGCGACGAGACGGGCCCGAAGATCGGGCCGGTAGGTCGCC
Source organism: bacterium (assembly GCA_035281585.1). NCBI lineage: Bacteria > bacterium. Next base: position 20,001 of record DATEDP010000099.1, on the reverse strand, counting down.
AAAGCCATGCCGGTCTCTTCGGCCTTCTTGGCCCAGATCGCGGCTTGGGCCTCGGCCCGGTGGCCGAGCTTGGCGAAGAGTTGAGCCAGCTGCGGGTTGGGCTCGTGCCGGCTCAATGCGGCATAGAGATATGCCGAACGCTTTTCTTCGATCCAACCTTGCTTTGCGTGTTCCATGAATGGTTTGACAGCCGACCGGCCGAAAGATAAGCCAGGCATATGAAAAAGAAACGATTTTTTTTACTGGCCCTGGCTTTACTGGCCTTGAGCGCCCCGCTCCAAGCCGGCACCTCGATGGACATCGGCGAAGGCGCCGAGCTTTGCGAGAAGTACGCCAAGAAATCGCTGGAGAAGAAGAACATCTACATCGTCTGGGTTCAAGGCTTCTTCAGCGCCTTCAACGCCCTCGATCCCAAGACCAAGAACATCGCCGGCACCAAGGACTACCATTATGTGAGGAAATGGCTCGACGACTATTGCAAGGCCAACCCCACCATGTATTTCGGCGAGGCCGTGCGGATGCTGATCGAGGAGCTCTACCCGAACCGCATTCCCAACACGCCGGCCCAAGAGCCCAAGCCCGGCGAAGGCGTGAGCATTCAATTCAAGTAGGGGCACCCCTAGCGGGGCCCCATCTGCGGCGATCGCAAAACCTCGCTACGGGCGACCGCAAGGGTCGCCCCTACACTCGCTTCTCGACTTTTGCGTAATGCTGGGGCGGCAGGGGCTCGTAGCGGATGAACTCCATTCGATGATGACCGGCACCGTGGGTCAGGCTGCGCAGATCGGTCGAATACTTGAAGAGCTCCGACATCGGAGCCTCACCCTCGACGACGTGACGCTCCTTCTCCTGCCGCATCCCGACGATCTTTCCCCGCCGAGCCGTCAGATCGTTGGTGATCGCGCCGACGAACTCCGGCGGCGTGCTGACTTCCACGTGCAGGATCGGCTCGAGCAAGATCGGCTTGGCCTCCTCCTCGCCCTTCTTCAGCGCCATCGAGCCGGCGATTTGAAAAGCCAAATCCGAGGAATCCACCGAATGGAAGGTGCCGTCGCAGAGCGTCACCTTGAGGTCGACCACCGGATAGCCGGCCAGGGTGCCTTTCAGCATCGCCGCCTTCACGCCCTCTTCCACCGCCGGAATGTATTTGGAAGGAATCACCCCGCCCTTGATCGCGTCGACGAACTCGAAGCCCCCACCCAGCGGCAAGGGCTCGACCTCGAGCCAGACGTCGCCGTATTGGCCATGGCCGCCGGACTGCTTCTTGTATTTTCCCTGAACCTTGACTTTGCGGGTGACGGTTTCGCGGTAGGGAACTTGAGGCTTGCCCAGCGTCACCTCGACGCCGTAGCGCGATCGAAGCCGTTCATGAACCACCTCGAGGTGAACCTCGCCCAAGCCCGAGACGACGGTCTCGCTGGTCTCCGGATCGACGTGAAAGTGAAAGGTCGGATCGTGGGTCGTGAGCTTGCCCAGGGCCATTCCCAGCTTTTCCTGATCTTGGCGGGTTTTGGGGTGGAGAACGACCGAGATCGTCGGCTCCGGGAAAACCGGCGGATCGTAGGCGATGGGACGGCCGGGATCGGTCAGGGTGTCGCCCAAGCGGGTGCTCTTGAGCTTGGCGACGCCGACAACCTCGCCCAGCGAGGCCTCATTCACCTCCAGCCGCTCCTTGCCCCGGAAATTGAATAGATGCCCCATTCGCTCGGTCGAGCCGCTCCGGGGATTGAGCAGGTCAGCGCCGTGGCGAAGAGTGCCCGAAATGATCTTCAAGAAAAAAATATCTCCGACGCCAGGGTCGGAGACGATCTTGAAAACTTGAGCCGAGACCGATTCCGCCAAGTGGGGATTCCGGGACTCGAATTCCCCGCTTGGGTTCTTGCCCTCCTTGGGCGGCAAGCGGTCCGGCGCCAGGATCAAATGGGTCAAGGTGTCGAGCAGCAGCCGGATGCCTTGAGGCGGCTTGGAGCTGCCAACCAAGACCGGCAGGATCTCCTCGTCCTCGATATCCTGGATGAGCCGCGGCAGCACATCGGCCTTCTTCAAGATCTCGCCGCCGGCCAAGCGCTCGAAAAGCGCCTCGTCGGTCTCGGCGATCTCCTCGATGAGCAGCTTCTGATTCTGTTGAAAACGCTCTTTCTCGGCCTCGGGCACCGGCCCTTCCACCGCTTGGCCTTTTTCGTAGGTGAAGACCCGGCCGTCGATGAGATCGAGGACCCCACGGAAGGATTCGCCCTGGCCCAAAGGCAAAGCCATCGGGTGGGCATGGCGGCTGAGCTCGCGGATCGAGGCCAAGGCCCGGTCGAAATCGGCCCGCTCCTTGTCCATCTTGTTGATGAAAAACAGCAGCGGCTTCTTGAGAGCCAGCGCCTGCTCGAAGAGTTCGCGGGTGGCGACATCGACGCCGACCGTCGCGTCGACGACGATCACCGCGGCGTCGAGCAGGGCCAAGGGCGCCACGGCCTCGCCGAGAAAATCGGGAAAGCCCGGCGTATCGGCTAAGTAAAGCCGATGACCGTCCCAATCCAGCGACTGGAGCTTGCTGCTCAGGGAAATGCGGCGTTTGATCTCTTCGGGATCCTGGTCGAGGTGGCTCGAGCCCTCGTCGACCGAGCCCAACCGGTGGGTGGCTCCGGCCGCAAAGAGCAGGGCTTCGGCCAGACTGGTCTTGCCGGACCCGGAGGCGCCGAGCAAGGTGACACTGCGGATTTTTTCCGCTTCGCGGGGCGACATCGGAAAAACCTCCTGAGGAGAGGATAACGCTGAGGAAAAAAGGGGCCAAGGAAAAACATCGACCTGTCATTCCAGATCTTCGCTCCGCTCAGGATGACAGGCCTTTTCTTGCCAACATCCCGCCCGCCATGCCATGTTCCCGCCATGACCGAATGGAAAAAAACTTTGGGCTTACGGGCCTTCGGCCTCCTCAAGATCCCCCTGCTCTGCTCGGTGCGGCCCACCATCCTGCGCCTCAACCGCGAGCTCTGCGAAATCCGGATTCCGCTCAACTACTGGACCCGAAACCATCTCAAGTCGATGTATTTCGGAACCCTGGCCATCGGCGCCGACTGCGCCGGCGGCCTCTTGGCCCAGGAAGCGATCCGCAAGAGCGGCAAGGACGTCGTCCTCATCTTCAAGGATTTTCACGCCGACTTCCTCAAGCGGGCCGAACACGACGTCCACTTCACCTGCAAAGACGGCCTCAAGATCGAGAAGCAGGTCAAGGAGACGGTGCAGAGCGGCGAGCGAACCAACCAGACTTTGACGATCGTGGCGACGACACCCAAGGTCACCGGCGACGAGCCGGTGGCGAAATTCCTCCTCACCCTCTCGCTGAAGCTCAAATCCGGCAAATCCAAATGAAGAAAACCCTGCCTTGGCTCCTGTGTCTTTGGATCTTTCCTTGGATCGGCCAGGCTCACGTTCTGAAGCTCTCCGACTCCGAGCTTCGGCGGCAGGGCGAACAAGCGGTGTGGAACCTCCGCGTCCACCTTGGCGACTTCGATGTGAAGTTCGGCCGGGCCACCGAAGCCGAGGTGAAGGCCTATTTCCCGCAAAGGCTCGGGCTTTCGGTCCAAGGAAAAGCCTGCGAGTTTCAAACGATCGACTTTCAAAAAACCCCGGCCCAAGACTTGGCCGCCCTTAAATTGAGCTATCGCTGCCCTTCCGACGCCGGCCCCCTCCAGATTCACTACGATCTGTTTTATGGCGACCCCAACCATCGCCACTTGCTGAAGGTCGTCGCCGGCTCGCAGAGCTCGAGCTTCACCTTCGATCCGGGCCATACCGAATTCGAGCTCTCCAGCGAAAGCCGAAGCGCCGCCATGATCGGTTTCTTGAAGCTGGGCTTGGAGCACATCCTCATCGGTTACGACCACATCCTTTTCGTCCTGGCCCTGATTTTGGGGGCCCGGCGGGTCAAGGATTTGGTCTGGCTGGTGACCTCCTTCACCTTGGCCCACTCCATCACCTTGGCCTTGGCGACCTTGGAGATCATCGCCTTGCCGCCGAAAATCGTCGAGCCGGCGATCGCCGCCAGCATCGTCCTGCTTTCGCTGATCGACTTTTTCCCCGGCAAGCCCATTCGCCGGGTCATGGTGCCGGTCACCTTCATATTTGGGTTGGTTCATGGCCTGGGCTTCTCCTACATCCTGCAGGAGGCCCACCTGAAAGCCGGGAGCCTGGTGATCCCCCTGGTCTTCTTCAACTTGGGAGTCGAAATCGGGCAATTGCTGATCGTGGCCCTGGTCTATCCCCTGACCTTGGGCCTGAAACGGCTGGCCGGCGGCGCCTACCGCTATGTTCAAGCTCTGTTCTTGCTGGCCATTGCCGGAATGGGTTTATATTGGTTTTTGGAGAGGGTATTGTCTTAGATAAAAATATAGGGGGCGACACGCTGTCACCCCCTACCTGTCCTGGCCGGAACCCTGGATGCCAGATTGTAAGCGCGCTCCGAAGGCTTGGCAAGGTTGAAAAGGGAAAGACATGCATACGATCTACATCTGCCCTCCCGATGGCTCCCTGATCGAAACCCAAGACCTCGAGAGGCTGAAAGCCGCCCTCGATGAAAAGCGCTCCAATGTCTGGGTCGACATGGAAGACCCCTCCGAGGAAGAAGTCGACTTCCTGCTCGAGTATTTCAATTTCCATCCGCTGGCGATCGAGCACGTCCTTTTGGGGGTCGGGGCCGCCCGACTCGACGTCTACGACCGCTACGCCTTCCTGGCCCTGCACCGGATGTTTTATAATTTCGAGACCGAGACCTGCGAGAAGCGCGAATTTCAGGTCTTCTTTTCGGAACGCTTCATCGTCACCTCCCATGGCAAGAACCTCTCGCGCACCTTCAACTCGGCCCGCCAGCGGGTGAAGGAATGCCCCAAGGATACCCTGGGCGACTCGCCCAGCTATGTCTTGCTCCATCTGCTGGAGCTGGCGATCAAGGACTACGAGCCGATCATGGAGGAATGGCAGGAGAACCTGGAGGACATCGAGCAGCAAGTGCTGAAGGGTGCGAATCAAGACGTCCTCGACCAGATCTTGAAATTCAAAAAGCTGGTGGCGACGATGCGCAAGAATCTCCTGCCGGAGCGCGACGTCTTCCGACAGCTCGACGACAAGCACGTCATCCCCTTCATCACCGCGGAGGCCCGCCCCTACATCAAGAGCGCGATGGACGACATGAACGCCCTGCTCCAAGAGCTGGAGGCGCTGCGCGAGCATGCCGGCTCGGTCTTCGACGTCTATGCGGCGGTGCTGACGATCCGGATGACCGAATCTTCCAACCAGCTGAACTACGTCATGCAACGCCTGACCATCGGAGCGACGATTTTCCTTCCGCTCACCTTCATCGTCGGAGTCTACGGAATGAACTTCGACGACATGCCCGAGTTCCGATGGCCCGGCTTCTATTACCTGCTCTGGGGGCTCATGATCAGCTTGGTGGTGGGCATGCTCCTCTTCTTCAAAAAGAAAAAATGGCTGTGAATCGGGGGGAGCAAGCCTCGCTTCGACCCGCTCGGGGGTGGAAGCTCCACAAGCCGAGAGCCCGGGCCCGGCCAGGGCCCCTGTAATAAAACTGCATTATTCCATATACTTATCCTTAAAGTCGTCATCGCGTCTTGCCTGGCATTTCTTTTGCTAAGCTTTTTAGCAGCACACTTCTCCACCGAGAATCACTCCAATTTGTGTCACGGGGGCATCGCGTAACGGAGGTTACGATCATGACCAGCCCTCGAATCCTGACTGCCCGCGAAATCGCGCGTCGCGCCGAGCACGACGCCGAAACCATGCCCCCCACCGTCCTTCGCACCCACGTGCCGCGGGAAGCCTTTGAGATCGGCGCTTTGCCGCCTCGTCTCAGCACTTTCTCTCCGCCTTTGCCCAGCTTGAGCGGCTTGGCCCGCGACGGCAGCGAACCGGTCCGCCCCGCCGGCCGCGCTCGCTCCGCCGGCCCGCGTCACCGTCCGGGAGTCGAGCCGCCCGAAGGCATCGTCCATTTCCATCCGGCGAATCCGCGCGACGCCGCGGCGTTTCGCCGAATGACGCGGGAGCTGCTCCACCTGCGGCCCGGCTCCGGCGCCCACCATCGCGAGACCGCTCCCGAGGCGGCGCCGGCGACTCCAACTTACCGCCCCAGCTTGGAAGACTGCCGCGGCGACCTGTCGGAGTTTCGCCGGGCGATGGCCGATTTCACCCGCGCCCGTTATTTCGGCGGCGACGATCGTCATGCCGTGGCCAGCGCCGCCCTGCAACGGGCCGAGGCCGCCTACCACCGCCTCTACGCCAACCTGCCGCTGACGCCGGGGATGACCGGCATTCTGGAAAACCTCGACGGCCGGCTCGCGACTTCACGGACCGAGTTGGCGGCCATGGCGCCGCGGACCGGCCGCTCGCGCCGGCACGCTTAAGCTCTTTGCCTCAGGAAAAGCCCGTCGGGTGCTGGTGCCCGCCTTCTGGGCATGGCGCTCGACGGGCTTTTTCGCTTTGGAAATCCCGATCGATCTGGCAAGAGAGGAGCGTGAGCGCCCCTTTTCATCAAGCGATCCGCCAATTCCCGCGGCAGTTCCTCGAGAGCTGGAAAATCGTTGTCGACCATCCCGGCTTGGGGATGCTTGGCCCCGATCGCTTCCGCCGAATTTACTATGGCGCGATGGGCGGCTCTTCCCTGCCGGCCGACATCTTGAACGACATCTACGACGGAAACCCTCGGCTGGAATTGCTTCGAGACTACGACTTGCCGGCCGGCGCCGGTTCCGAAGACCTGCTGATCGCCGCCTCCTTTTCCGGGAATACCGAGGAAACTCTGGCGGTCTTGGCCGAAGCCTTGAAGCGGGGGCTGCCGAGCCTGGCCCTTTCCAACGGCGGCAAGCTCGAGCAGGATGCGAAGGCCGCCGGAATTCCCTGGATCCCAATTCCGCATTGCATCCAGCCGCGTTGCGCCTCGGGGTACTTCTACGCGACGCTCCTCGGCCTCCTCTACAAAATGGGCCGGATCGATTCGCCGGAGTCGGAGCTGAAGCGGCTCGAATTTTTTCTCGAGGGGTTCCAGGACGCCGCCGAGGCCCGCGGCAAGAAGCTCGCCTCCGCGCTCAAGGATCGGGTCCCGCTGATCTACGGACCCAGCCGCTTGGAGGGCGTCTGCCGGATCTGGAAGATCAAGCTCAACGAGAATGCCAAGATCCAGAGCTTCTACAATGTCCTTCCCGAGCTCAATCACAATGAGATGGTCGGCTTCACCCGCTTGCTGATGAAGCCGGTCTTGGTTTTCTTGGAGAGTCGCTTCATGCATCCGCGGATCGAGCGGCGGATGGAAGTGATGAAGGAGCTGCTGGCCGGCGAGATGCCGGTCCTGCGGGTGCCGGCCGCCGGCGACACGCCGCTGCAAGAGATGTTCGGCTGTTTGCTGATCGCCGACTATGCCTCTTACTACCTGGCCGCCGAGTACGGCGTCGATCCGGCGCCGGTGGCGATGGTCGAGGAATTCAAAAGAAAATTGTAGGGGCGACCCTTGCGGTCGCCCTCGGGCGAGGATATCGCCATCACTGCGGACCGGGCACCCGCGAGGGGTGCCCCTACACAGTCCGGTGCTCGGGCCGAAGCAGGTCCTCGACCGTCTTCACCGGCGAGAAGGTCTCGATCGGAATTTCCACAAATATAGTTTCCCAATAAGCCATCGAGCCGTTCCAGAGACCGGGCAGCTCCAAGGCCTTGAGCGGCCGTCCTTCGTAGGATTTGGTGGAGATGAAGCCGGCTTCAGGGTCGGCGAAAGCGGCCAAATCGAAAGGCTGGCCTTGAGAATCGCGCAGCCCACAGGCCAGGATGACCGGGTTGAAGTGGGTCGAGCTGCGGAAGACCGCCTGCTGCTCGGCCGAATTCGGATCGACCTGGGCCGACTCCACGATCTGAAGCGAGGTGTTGCCCCGGGCGTCGCGGACCCAAAAAGGCGCGCCGCCGGGCTCGCCTTGGTTCGGTACCACTCCCACCACCCGGAGCGGACGGTCGTAGGGATCGCGCTGGCGCTCGGCCAGCACGCCGCCCAAGACCCGCTCCCAATCCAAGCGGGCCTCGCGCCATCGGGCCGGAGCCACGTTGTCGATGTTCTTCAGAAAGACGATGTCGCCGCCGAGGTTTTGGAGGTTTCCAAGCAGAGCTCCGTGGCCGGCCGGGCGGAAGACCAGACGGCCCTGACGGTCCCGGAAAGGCCGGTTGCTCTCGTCGGCCGCGATGGTGTCGGTCGAGGCTGCCTGGAGCGAATCGCCGAGCTCGATTTGGACTCCGCCGGCCGCGTATCGATCGATGATGCCCGCGAGGTGCTCGCGGGTTTCCCGTCGGTGCTTCTCGGCCACGGTGAAATGGATCCGGGCCCGTCCCTTGGAATCGCGAGTCAGCTCAGCCGCCTCCGCCACCTGCTCTTCCAAGGCGCTGCGCGAGCCCTCGGGATAGCGATGAAATTGAACCAGGCCCTTGGGGCTATCGGCATAGGCGAGGCCGCGGGGGCCGAGCAGAAAGTCCAAGACCGTTTCAAAATCCCGCTTCTTCAGCGAATCCTCCAGGGAGCGGCCGGCTTGATCCATCTTTTCTCGAAGCGCCGGATAAAAGGGATAATCGCCCAAGCGACTCAGCTCGGCCGCCAATTCATCGGACACCTTCCCGTGCCAGCCTTGCAGAAATTTTTGGAACATTCGGGTTCCGGCTCCCGAGGCCGGGACGAATTTCATCGCCCGGCCGGCCGCGACGGCCTGGCCGTAGCTCGAACGAAAATTCCGGGCTTCGGCTTCGGAGACCCGGCGAATGCCGTCGCCGATTCGGCAGGGCCGGACCAAATCGGCATAGACCGGTCCGCGGGCGAAGCGCTCCAGCTGGCGGCCGACGGCCTCGACGCTCAGACCATGGCTCGCGATTTGAGCCAAATCCTGGGGAGAGAAATCGGCGGCGGTCATCGCTTAAGCCACGCTTTCCAGGAATTTTCGGGCGAAGCCGAGAAGCTGCTTGGCCTTGGTCTCGCTCGGAGCCTCGGCGTAGACCCGCAACAGCGGCTCGGTGCCGGAGGGCCGGATCAAGAGCCAGCTATCGTCGCTGAATTCGAACTTGAAGCCGTCGGTGAAATTCTTACCGCGCAGCGCCAGCTTGCCGAAGGCCGGCATCGAGCCCGCCCCGAGCTTGTCCCGGATGGACCGGATCCGCTCCAGCGGAAAGTGCAGGTCCTCGCGGCGGAACAGCAAGGGGCCGGCTTCCTTCTGGAGCTCGGCCAAGATCTTGGAGAAGGGCTTCTTGTGGTAGGCCAAGATTTCGAGGAGCAAAAGGCCGCAGAGGATTCCGTCGCGCTCATAGACATGGCGGGCGATGCCGATGCCGCCCGATTCCTCCCCGCCCATCAAAGGCGTCGATTTACGGAATTCCTGGCAGATGAACTTGAAGCCGATCGGCGTCTCCACCAGCTTGAGGCCGTAACTCGCGCAAAGCCGGCGGATCATGTTGGTGGTCGAAACGGTCTTGATGACGTCGCCCTTCCAGCGCTTCACCAAGGTCAGGTGCCGGAGAATGAGGGCGAAGATATGGTGGGAATCGACGAAGCGCCCCTTCTCGTCGATCGCCCCGATGCGGTCGGCGTCGCCGTCGGTGGCGAGCCCGATGTGAGCCTTGGCGGCTTTGACTTGGACGGCGGCCGCGGCCAGGTTCTTCTCGATCGGCTCGGGATTGACTCCGCCGAAGGAGGGATTCTCCTCGCCCCGGATCTCGATGGCCTGCTTGCCGAGGAGCTTGGTGAAGTAACCGCAACCGGCGCCGTACATCGGATCGACCAACACCTTGAGCTTGGCTTGGCGGATGAGCTTGAAGTCGATCATCTTGCGGAGCTGCTTGAGGTAGGCGCCGTGAGGATCGAAGTGTTGGAGCAAGCCCTTCTTCTCGCCTTCGGCCAACGCGAGCCGGTGGGGCGAGCGGTCGTCGAGGTCGTTCTCCCGAATCCGGACCTCGATTCGGGCGGTGAACTCCGGCGAGGCCGAGCCGCCGTAGCCCTCCTTGAATTTCACCCCGTTCCAAGCCGCCGGATTGTGGCTGGCGGTGATGACCACGCCGGCCAAGCCGCCGTTCTCCTTGGTCATCCAGGAGATGCAGGGAGTGGGGCAAAAATCCTTGGCCAGGAAAACCTTGAAGCCGTTGCCGAGCAGGACTTCGACCGCGATCTCGGCGAAGCGCCGGCTTTGGAAGCGCCGGTCGTAGCCGACGTAAACGCCCTGCCCTTTGCCCGCGGCCTGGAGGTCGCAGAAGGCCTGCAAGACCTTGGCGACGTTGGCGAAAGTGTATTCCTCGCCGATGATCGCCCGCCAGCCGTCGGTTCCGAATTGAATGGCCATGATTCTCCTCCAAAATGTCGGCCGAACCTTTAACCGAGCTTCCGCTTCTCATCAATCCTCAAAATTGCTAGGGGTTAGGCAACAGAGTGAGAAATCCATGACCCGACATTACCTATCCGTCGACATCGGCGGCACCTCCCTTCGCTTGGCTCTCATCGAGGAATCGGGCGAGATCCTATTGCAGCGCAACTTGGCCTCCGACTTGGTGCGGAAAGGCGAGGAGCTGCTTAAAGTTTTGGCGGAAGAGACCCGCGATTTGATCAAGGAATCCAAGGAAAGGGGCGGAAACATCGGCGGCTTGGCCCTGGGCGTGCCCGGCTTGGTCGACGCCAAGCACGGGATCGTCCGACAATCGCCCCATTTCCCGCTGTGGCGGGATTTGGCGCTGCGCGAGCCGCTCCAGAAGGTCTTTCCCTTCCCGGTGGTCATGGACAACGACGCCAACCATGCCGCCTTGGGCGAAGCCTGGCTCGGGGCCGGCAAGGATTGGCCCGACTTCATCTTGATCACTCTGGGCACCGGCGTCGGCGGCGGCATCATCTTGAGCGGGCAGATCTTCCGCGGACCCAGCGGCTTCGCCGGCGAGATCGGCCACATCGTCATCGACCGCAACGGTCTGCCCGGCGCTCTCGGCAGCCGTGGCACCCTCGAAACCCTGGTTTCGCAGAGCGGCCTCAAGCTTCAATCGCAGCGGCTTTGGGAGAACGCCGGCAAAGAAACCGGCGCCACCATCCTCGACCTCGACCCCGAGGCCTCGGATTTGCCCAAGACTCTCTTCGACCTGGCTTCCGAGGGGGTCGAAGCCGCGCAGAATATATGGAAGGAATTCGGTTCGGCCCTGGGCTGCGGCATCGTCAGTCTGGCCAACGCCTTCGGTTTCCTCCGCTTCGCGATCGGCGGCGGCCTCTCCGGCGCCTGGAAATTTTTCGACGAAAGCTGCCGCAAGGAGATCGAAGCTCGAACCTACGAAACCCTCGCTGCCGAGATCCAAGTCGTCCCGGCCACTCTGGGCAACGACGCCGGCCTCATCGGCGGCGTGCGCGCGGTGCAGTTGGCCTTGTAGGGGCACCCCTTGCGGGTGCCCAGGCTTACATCAGCATCGTCCGTGGATCGGGCACCCGCAAGGGGCGCCCCTACGCTTCCACGAACAAATCCAAGCCCGGTTCCTCATTGGGGTCCATCCGGTATTTGTCGAAATTCTTGTAACCCCGCTCCCGCAGGAAGGGCTCGTCGAGCACCGCCCGGCCGGTGAGCTGAGTCGGATCGCTGGTGACGATCTCGTAGGCCGCGTCGGCCATGATGGCCGGGGTCCGGCAGACCGGCATCCCGCTCTCGCCGAGCAGCATCTTGGTGGCGGCGGTGGCGACCAAGGTTCGGGGCCAAAGCGAGTTGACGCCGATCTTGTAGGGGGCCAGCTCCTGCGAAAGGCCGATGGTCGCCATCGTCATGCCGAACTTGGAGATCGTGTAGACCACGTGGCTCTTGAACCACTTGGGATCGAGGCTGATCGGCGGCGACAGGTTCAGGATGTGGCCGCCGCCCGCGGCCTTGAGGTGAGGAATGCAGAGATGGCTGCATTCCAGGACCGCCCGAAGATTCAAGTAAAGCATCAAGTCTGCCCGCTTCATCGGCGTGGTTTCAAGGGGAGTCAGCGCGATAGCGCCGGCGTTGTTGATCAGGATGTCGATCTTGCCGTAAGTGTCGGCCACCTTCTGGACCATGGCCTCGACGGTCGCATCCATCCGCAGGTCGATGGGGATGGCCAAGGCCTTCCCCCCCGCTGCCTTCACTTCCTCGGCCACCGAATAAATGGTGCCCGGCAATTTGCCTTCGGTTTCCGACTTGCCGGTGATGACCAGAGTGGCTCCATCCTTGGCAAAACGCAGGGCCATTTCCCGCCCAATGCCGCGGCTGGAGCCGGTGATGAGAATGACTTTGTCTTTGAGCTTCATAGAAATCTCCCGTTTATGCACAGGCCACCTAACACAACTAGCCTAAATCAAAAGGGAAAATTCGAAAAAATCCGTTCGCTGTATTTGACGCCCTGAGGCAATTTATTGTAGGAAAAGGCCCCCTAATATGGGCAATAATGGTCCAATCGACTATGTCTAGTTATCTCAATCCTCTGAACACCGGCTATATCGAAGAGCTTGCCGAACAATATAAAAAAGACCCCGAAGCGGTCGACCCCAGCTGGCGCTACTTTTTCGACGGCTTGGCCCTCCGCCAAAGGATGGACCAGAGCCTCGGGGCTCCGGGGCCGGTCGAGGCCGACGACCTCGAGTTCGAGCTCAAGGTTTTGGAGCTGATCCAAAACTACCGTGAGCTCGGCTTCCTGATCGCCGACGTGAACCCCTTGCAAAGGGGCATCAAGTCCCATCCCCTGCTCAAGCTCGACAAGTTCGGCCTCAACGAGTCCGACCTCGACCGCATCTGCGACGTCGGCAACATGCTGGGACTGGGCCGGGTTCCGCTCCGCGAGATCATCCGGACTCTCACCGAATATTACTGCTCACCGGCCTCGGTTGAATACGGCCACATCGAAGATCCGCCCAGCCGGCTCTGGATTCAAAAGCGCATCGAGTCGAACTACCTCAACAAGGGTTTGCCGAACGAGGTCAAGCAACGCTGTCTGAGCAAGCTGATCGACGCCGAAGCGCTGGAAACCTTCCTCCACCGCCGCTTCGTCGGCCAAAAGCGCTTCTCGGTCGAAGGCACCGACGTCATCATTCCGATGCTCGATTATTTGATCGAGCAGGCCGCCCAGCTCGGCGCCGACGAGATCCTGATCGCAATGGCCCACCGCGGCCGGCTCAACGTCCTGGCCAATATCTTCGGCAAGGATTTGAAGCAGATGATGGGCGAATTCTCCGGCAACTTCGACGCCAACGTCGGCGACGGCGACGTCAAGTACCACATGGGCTTCTCGACCCAGGCGCCGCTGCCCGACGGCAAGCCGATGCACCTTTCGCTCTCGCCCAACCCCAGCCATCTCGAGGCGGTCAACTCGGTGGTCACCGGCGTCACCCGCTCCAAGCAAAAGCTGAAGGGCGACAAGAACCGCACCCGGGTGCTGGCGGTGCTGCTCCACGGCGACGCCTCCTTCACCGGCCAAGGCTCGGTCTACGAGCTGCTCAACATGTCGGACTTGGCGGGCTACACCATCGGCGGGGCCATCCATATCATCGTCAACAACCAGATCGGCTTCACCACCATGCCGCAGGAGTCCCGCTCCACGCCCCAGGCCACCGACATCGCCAAGATGCTGGAGTTCCCGATCTTCCACGTCAACGCCGACGTGCCCGACACCGCTTTGCGCTGCGTTTCGCTGGCCCTCCAGTTCCGTTACAAGTTCAAGCGCGACGTGATCATCGACGTCGTCGGCTATCGCCGCTACGGCCACAACGAGGCCGACGAGCCGGCTTTCACCCAGCCCCTGATGTACCGGGCCATCGCCCAGCATCCGCGGGTCCGCGAAATTTACGCCAAGAAGCTGATCGACCAGGGCATCGTGACCCAAGCCGGAGTCGAGGAGCAGCTTCAAGATTATCACCAGCGGCTCGACGACGCGCTGGCCGAGTCCAAGAAGAGCAAGATCTCGCCGGCGATGCATTCCTTCGGCGACCGTTGGAACCACCTCAAGAAACCGACCGAGCGCGACATCTTCAAGAAGTTCGTCAGCGGCGTCTCGATCGAGGAGCTGCGCCGGATCGGCGAGAAGATCGGGCAGGTCCCGCCGGGCTTCATCCTCCACCCCAAGATCCAAAAATTGGTCGAGGATCGCGAGGCCATGCTGCGGGGCGAGCGCGGCGTCGATTGGAGCATGGGCGAAGCCCTGGCCTTCGGCAGCCTGCTTTGCCAAGGCCGGATGGTTCGGCTGGCCGGCCAGGATTCGGAGCGCGGCACCTTCTCCCAGCGCCACTGCATCTTCCACGACATCGAGAACGGCCGGAAATACAACCCCTTCAATTTCATCCAAGAGCAGCAGGCCGACTTCGAGGTCGTCAACAGCCTGCTCTCGGAATACGCGGCGATGGGCTTCGAGTTCGGTCAGAGCTTGGCTAACCCGATGAAGCTGACGATGTGGGAGGCCCAGTTCGGCGACTTCGTCAACTCGGCTCAAGTCATCGTCGACCAATTCATCTCGAGCTCGGCCGCCAAGTGGCAGCGCTATAGCGGCCTGGTCCTGCTCCTGCCCCACGGCTACGAAGGCCAAGGGCCCGAGCATTCCTCGGCCCGGCTCGAGCGCTTCCTCCAGGCCTGCGCCCAGAACAACACCCAGGTCTGCAACATGACCACGCCGGCCCAATATTTCCACGTGCTGCGCCGCCAAGTTCTGCGCGACTTCCGGATCCCGCTCATCATCATGTCGCCCAAAAGCCTGCTGCGCCATCCGCTGGCGGTTTCCGACATCAAGGAGTTCCAGGACGGCCATTTCCAAGAGGTGATCGACGATGCCGATCCCAGCTTGAAGGACAAGGCCGAGCGGGTCCTCCTGTGCAGCGGCAAGATTTATTACGAGCTGCTCGAGGGCCGGCAAAAGGCCAAGAACCCCAACATCCCGATCCTAAGGGTCGAGCAATTCTATCCCTTCCCCGAGGAGCTTTACAAAAAGCTGCTCTCGTCCTATCCCCGAGCCAAGGAAATCACCTGGGTTCAAGAAGGTCCTCGCAACATGGAAGGCTGGTCCTTCATGAAGGAGCATCTGGCTCCGTTGCTGGGCAAGGACCAAACCCTGGTCTACGTCGGCCGCGCGGCCCAAGCCAGCCCGGCCGACAGCTACATGCACCTCCACCTGCGGGAGCAAAAGCGCATCGTCGCCACGGCCTTGGGAGAAAACCAATAGATTATGAAACACGAAGTCATCGTCCCTTCGGCGGGCGAATCCATCAATGAAGTTTTCATCGGCACCTGGCTGAAAAAGACCGGCGACTTGGTCCGGAAGGACGAAGTCCTGCTCGACCTCGAGACTCAAAAGACCACCTTCGAGATCCAAGCCGAGCATTCCGGCCGGATCGAAGTCCTCAAGCCCGAGGCCGAAACCCGGGTTCGGCCCGGCGACGTGATCGCGATCATCGACGACAGCGTCAGCGTCGAGAACGGCGCCGGCGGCGGAGCGCCGGCCAAGGCCGAGGCCAAGCCGGCGGCGGCTCCGGTCGCCGCGGCCACCGCCACCGCGGCCAAGCCGGCCGAAGCGCCAATCGTTCACCCTTCGGCCCGCAAGCTGGCCGCCGAGAAAGGCCTCGACACCTCGACCCTCGCCGGCACCGGCAAGGACGGCCGGATTCTCAAGGAAGACGTGCAGCAGGCCGGCAATGCCCCGGCCAAAGTCACGCCGATCCGGCCCACCGCTCCGGCCCCTTCGGCGCCGGTCGCCGACAACCGCAGCCACCTCCCGGTTTTCAGCTATCATCTCGACGAGAGCCGCGGCGAGCGCCGCGAGCCGGCCTCCCGGATCCGCCGAACCATCGCCCAAAATTTGGTCGCGGCCCAACACACCGCGGCCATCCTGACCACCTTCAATGAAGCCGACATGAGCAAGGTCCTGGACTTTCGCAAGAAGTTCAAGGACGCCTTCAAAGCCAAGCATGGCGTCGGCCTCGGCATGGTCAGCCTCTTCGCCATGGCCTGCGTCAAGGCCCTCAAGGAATACCCGCTGGTCAACTCGACTTTCACCGGCGAGGACATCATCTACCGCGACTTCGTCGACATGGGCGTGGCGGTGAGCACCGAGAACGGCTTGGTCGTGCCGGTGATCCGCGATACCGACAAGATCGGCGTGGTCGGCTTCGAGAAGAAACTCGACGAGCTGAGCAAGAAGGCCAAGGACAAGAAGCTCTCGATCGCCGAGATGACCGGCGGCACCTTCACCGTCAGCAACGGCGGCGTCTTCGGCTCCTTGCTTTCGACCCCGATCCTCAACATGCCCCAATCCGGCATCCTCGGCCTCCACAAGATCCAAGAACGGCCGGTGGCCATCGAGGGCCAAGTCGTCATCCGCCCGATGATGTACCTGGCCCTCTCCTACGACCACCGCATCATCGACGGCCGGGAGGCGGTGAGCTTCCTGGTCAGGGTCAAGGAAGGCGTCGAGAAGATCGACGAATTGCTGGCCGCCCAAGACATCGGTTTATAACGAAGGAATCCCTATGGCTCCCGAAGTCACTTATGACCTCATCGTCATCGGCGCCGGGCCCGGCGGCTACGTCGCGGCCATCCGCGCGGCCCAGCTCGGCCTGAAAGTCGCCTGCATCGAGAAAGAGCGCAGCCTGGGCGGAACCTGCCTCAATGTCGGCTGCATCCCCTCCAAGGCTCTGCTCGAATCCTCCGAGCTCTACGCCCAAGCCAAGGACAAGCTGAAGGACCACGGCGTCCAGATCGGTCAGCTCTCGCTCGACTTGGCCAAGTGCATGGAGCGAAAGGATCAAGTCGTCGGCCAGCTCACCGGCGGGGTCGCCTTCCTCTTCAAGAAGAACAAGGTCGACCACATCCTGGGCACCGCCCAGGTCAACGCCGACCGCTCGGTGACGGTGCGCCAGAACAAGGAAGAAACCCTGCTCAAGGCCAAGAACGTCCTGATCGCCAGCGGCAGCAGCCCGATCGAGCTGCCGGGCTTGAAGATCGATCAAAAGTCGATCGTCGACTCAACCGGCGCCCTGGCCCTGCCCAAGGTTCCCAAAAGCATGATCGTCATCGGCGGCGGCTACATCGGCCTAGAGCTGGGCTCGGTCTATCTACGTTACGGCAGCCAGGTCACCGTGCTCGAAGCTCTCGACCGAATCGTCCCGGCGATGGATCTCGAGGTCGGCAAGGCCTTCCAGCGGATCTTGCACAAGCAAGGCATGAATTTTCAGCTCTCGACCAAGGTCAAGAAAGCGACTGTCGGGAAGGATGGCGTCGAGGTCGAAGTCGAAGACGCCGCCGGCAAGGCCTCAACCCTCAACGCCGAAGTGGTCCTGGTCGCGGTCGGCCGCCGGCCCAACACCTCGGGCCTGGGCCTCGATAAGGCCGGGATCAAGCTCGATGAGCGGGGGCGAATCGCCGTGAACTCCCATTTCCAGACTTCGCTGGCCGGCGTCTACGCGGTCGGCGACGTGATCGCCGGCCCGATGCTGGCTCACAAGGCGATGGAGGAAGGCGTGGCGGTGGTCGAGAGTCTTGCCGGCCAAGCCGGCCACGTCAATTACGACGCGATTCCGAGCGTGGTCTACACTTGGCCCGAAGTCGCCTCGGTCGGCTTGACCGAAGAGCAGGTCAAGGAGAAGGGCATCGAATATCGGGCTTTCAAGTATCCCTTCACCGCGGTGCCCAAGGCCATCGCGATGGGCGAGAAGGAAGGCTTCGTCAAATTGATCGCCGACAAGAAGACCGACCGCCTGCTCGGGGCCCACATCTTGGGGCCGCGGGCTTCGGACATGATCGCCGAGTTGGTGCTCGCCATCGAGTTCAAGGCCAGCGCCGAGGACATCGCCCGCACCTGCCACGCCCATCCGACCTTATCCGAGGGCGTGAAAGAAGCAGCCCTGGGCTTGGGCAGCGGTCCGATCCATATCTGATATTCGACATCGAATATCGCGTTTGTCTACAAAGGAACTTTGTGGCTGGCCCTGAACGGGTCCTGTCCGGTCTGCATCCCCACCCGGCCACCCGTTCGGCCCAGAACATCTCGGGCAAACAAGGTCAGCAGCACAGCGGTAGGTCGGGGTCCGGGGGGTGGGGATCTCTCTCAAAATATCTCTGCAGGAGGGAGGGCGTAGGAAGGCCGAGAAATCCGTCGGAGCCAAAAACTTAGGGGCTGACGAAGGAAGACCCTAAGTTTTATGGCGAAGCGGATTTCTCGGACTGAGTAGCCCGACCGGGCAGATTTTTGAGGGAGATCCCCACCCCCCGGACCCCGACCGGGCAAGAACACCAAAGCCAGCACCAACACCAACACCAATACCAACCCCAACCCCACCGCCAGCACCAGCACCGAGCCCGTCAAGAAGCCAGCTTCTTCACCAAACTAACGTAAGCGCTCATCGCCTTCTCCGCGCTCTTCCCCTTCTGCTTCTCCCAAGCGGAGTATTTGGCCTTCCCTTTCAGGTCGAGCATCCCAGGCTTGGGTCCGTGAACGTCACCTTCGGTCGCCTGCTTGTAAAGGCCGTAGAGCTGGAGCAATTGGTCATTGCTCAGGTCGGAAAGCTTTTTGACATCCTTGAGCGCTTGGTCGAATTCCTTTTTGGTGGACATAGGCTTGGCTCCCACTTACAAATTCCCTAATCAGATAGGGAGGTTTTCGATGTCGATTCCGGGAAGATCCCTTCGCCCTATTTTACCCAGCCTGCTCGTCCTTGCCACGGCTTTTCTAGGCGCCTGCGGTAAAGAAGAGGCCCCGCCCCCGGCCGCCACTCCGGCGCCGGTCGTTTCCACCATGACCTTGCAGACCCCGCGGCTTCAGGGCCTCAGCCTCAATGGTCGCAGCATCGAGGAGGTGGCCGGGCAATTTCAGGATCCACAGACCCTGGACGCCCAAGACCTGGCCAAGGCCTTCGGCATCAACGACACCGCCTACCTCGACGGCATCATGAAGCTCATCGAGGCCCAGCTCCAATCGGGCAACCCGCTCAAGTACATCTCGATCTACTTCGGCGGAGCGCTCAAGTCCCAGGCCGCGCGCTGCCGCAGCGACCTCGGTGAAGGCGTCTGCATGATCGAGCCCTACGTCTTCAACTGCTCCGAGGCCGTCACCCAGAAAAATTGGACCGAGGAGAATTACCTCAAGCTCTGCAAGCGGCTGGGGCGGCTCAAGGCTTACCGGCCCGAGCGCTTGTTCGCCATCTTCGAAGGCCAAGACACCTTGGCTTATCGCGAAGGCTCGGCTCCCCCGCCGCCTAGCCCCAGCCCCGCGCCGAGCAAGGGCAAGAAGGCGCCGCCGCCCCCGGCAGCGCCGGCTCTCAGCGTTTCCCAGGCAGTGACCTGGCAACCGCATCCCGAAGCCATCGACCTCGTCCGCTACCTCCAGCGCGAAGGCATCGCGGTTTTTGCCCTGATGGAACCGGTGACCAGCGCCTCCCTCCAATCCTGGGGCTTCGCCATTCCGCCTTCCCGCATCGGCGAATCGGACAAGGCCGGTGCCGTTTGGCGACTGCTCGAAGCCGAGTTGATCGACCGCAACCGCCGCGCCACCGAGGCCTCCGCCAAGCTGAATCTCGAAGATCTCCGGCTGGTGCTATGGACCTCGGCCAACTTCGACTCCAACCGGCCTTCCGACCTGATTTTCCTGGAAAACGTCTCGACGGTCCCGGGCGGCGGCGATCTGCTTTTCATCCATCCTTATCTCCGGGGTAACGACAAGAACCTGACCCACGATCCTCAGGCCAGCGAAGCTTTCAAGGCCTTCATCGCCCGCCAGACCGAGCTGCGACCCACCCGGCTGGGGCTATGGCTCGAGCAGCCGGCGGTGGAAAAGAATGTCGCAGGATCGCCGGGCGGCTTCCTGAAAGAGGTCCCCAGCGCCGGAGCGGCCATGCCCGAGGCGGTGCCGAGTGAGAGCCTGCCCAGCGCGACGCCGGCCGCCACACCGGCGGCAAGCCCCTCGGCCGAGACCAAACCCGCGGCCACCCCGGCCGCCAATCTCCTGCAGCCGATTCCTCCGGCGCCACCCGAT